>JANXAM010000002.1 GCA_025062155.1 Gloeomargarita sp. SKYB120
TAACCAAACGGAACCTACGTTCTCTCGTGGATGAAGCTGTCTGTCTTCTATGTCAACCTTTGTCAGCTTAGCTATAGAACTAGCTAGCGCCACTAGAGATGCTTTTTCGAGCCGCAAAACGACCCTATCTCATCGCATTCCAGCTCTATCTCTTCATCGTCGCCGGGCTGAATATCTTTGCTTGACATACTTATACAGCCAAGATTGTGAAATTCCGGTCACCCGTGAGATGGCGGCGATTGAAAGTCGCTCTAGCAACATTTTATCGACCAGTTGCCTTTGGGCTTCAGAAATGTATTTTTCCTAGCTTCAGGCGTAAATTGCCGATGGCTGTTTTCCATTGTGGATATGACCGTACTTCACGACATCTTGAGACTAGCAGCGGGGGCAAGTAATTGTACTCATGGCTTCACCCAAATCTAACTACCCTCTATTTTAACCATTACAACAACAGGACTACCGAGCAGGTGTGGTCTTGGCTGAAACGGTGAGTTAATCATGCATGGAGTTTAACCAAACGGAACCTACGTTCTCTCGCAGATGAAGCTATCTGTCTTCTATGTCAACCTTTGTCAGCTTAGCTATATCTGACCGTCCCCAACGTGCCAGAATTGCTCTTTCCCATAGTCACTACCTTGCCGCTGCAGTTGCTGGCCTACACAATTACAGCCTAGCAGGGCTTAGACGCGGACCGGCCGCGCAACAAGTTGGTGACAGTGGAGTAACCCTAGTCTTCGTCCCACTCGTCGAGCAGTTGGGCCTCCAGACGAGGACCCAAGCGTTCCATTTCTTCTGGCGATAGGGGCTCGGCCTGGCCGTCGCTGTTGAGGCGGGCGAAAAAGAGGAGGGGTTCAACGGGGGTGTACACGCCGTAACGCCGCCCTTCGTAGTAGAAGACGCCTAGTTCTTGGAATTCCTCCGATTCAATTTCGCCGTTTTGCCCCTCGTAATCCAAAAACAGGGTTTCCGTTTCCTCGGCTTGGGGTAGTTCCCCTTGAGCGGTCAAGGTCAAGGCTGTGTCCAGGAGCGTCAAGTTCTGCTCGGCCAGCACATCGCGGGCAATGGGGAAAATGCGGGCCAGCTCCTCCTCGTCCAGGTCTAGAAGGGTATCCCCTGCCTCACCCCAGGCAAACAGCTCCACTGGCGCATCCACCGGCGATAACAACAGATAAGGGCGCTCGTCCACCTCCAAGGTGCGGTCCACATAACAGGCCAGGGAACGCCCCTGGTCGTCCACCAGAACCACCTGCGCCGGAATTTCAAAGTGGTGTTGGGAATTGCGACCCATAGGTTTCTCCAGAACGACGGGCGTGGGGTTGTTGGCTCAGCCACTGTTGCAGGATGAGAATGGCCGCCTGCTGGTCCAACGCGGCACGATAATCGGCCTCCGAGCGATAGCGCCGCCGGTCCAGTTGCTGCGCCGCCGCCCACGAAGTCAACACTTCGTCCACGTAGACGACCGGTAACCCCAGATACCGCCCTAGATAGTCCCCCTGTTTTTGGGTAAAGCGCGTTTGGGCGCTGGACCGGCCGTCGGGGTAGCGGGGTAAGCCCACCACCAGCACCTGAGGACGCCGCTGCTGCACCAAACGAGCCAACGCCTGGGGTGCTGTCGGCCACGTCAGCGTCGGTAACCCTGTGACCACCAAACCGGTGGGGTCACTAATCGCCACCCCAATCCGCTTGCGACCAATATCCAGACCTAGGCCAACCACCATCCTAGGGTCATTGTGCCATGTTCCGGTCCCCTTCAAACGAATCACGTTGGGTCAAGGGCACCGGCTGTAACTGGGGAAGTACCTCTGCCCAGGCCGGCAATTCCTGGAACGAAAACTTGGCCTCCCGCAGCTTGTGCCATACCGAGCGACACATCCATAGGGTCTCCCCTTGAGGCACCGCCCCTGCCCACCGGAAACAGGCCTCTCGCTCCGGCTGGTAGTCCATACAGGCTAGGCGCAAACCGGGTTCCGGAGCCACTAACCGCGTCAGATGGGCCAGCAGTTGGGGATACAGCCAGGTGTAGGCCGGGTGAACTGTCAACTCCACTGGGTGGGGCTGCGTTGCCTGGGGGTCCCACCAGAGACTGAAATAACCGATGGCGGCCTTGCGCTGAGGTTCAAACACGTAGCCCTGGATGGGTCGCGCCCGCCCTCGCCATGCTCGCCAGCGATACCACAGGGTCTGCCACAGGGGCACGGCAAAATCCTGGGGGTGCCGGTCAAACACCTGTCGCACCAGAGGGGGCATCGCCACCGTATCCAACTGGTAGCGCAGATAGGCATCCCGTGGCCCCACCGGACTTAAGGGGGGAGATTCCAAGCCGGATTGGGCCAACGCGGTCAACGCCTCCCCGTACAAGTGCCAGTAGGTGCAGTGGGCCAAGGGTTGAAAGCCGTTTTGCCGGTACAAGGCCAAGCGCTCCTGGTCAAGGGTCGGGACTTCGACCACCCACGTGCGCGCCTCCAGGACTGTTTCTAGGGCATGGCGCAATAGTTGTGTCCCAATCTCCAGGCCTTCTCCCCTGACCCAAAGAACTTGCCAAGTGCTGCGGCTGCGGTTAAAGGGCGCTACATGGATGGCCCCTACTACCTGGGTATCCGCCACTGCCAACCAGCTATAGCCCCGCCGGTCGAGCGGCGTCTGCAGCCACTTGCGTTCCCGGGGGTGGGGAGAACGAATCGTCAGCATCAGGGGCTAGGGGGCGAATCAACAGGATAGGTGTCTGTTCGTCGGCATTGCCAGCCGGGTTATCCACCAGCACGCGGCGCAAAAACGCCCAATCCACCTCCGCTGTTGCTGCCACTATTCTAACCGCTTTCAGGTCGTTGACATCCACAATGGCCGCCGCCAGCCCCGTTTGTTCGCGAATCTCAGCCACCACCGTCTGGGGTCGCGCCGGCCCCAGCACGATGAACTGGTCGTAGGGGGGCAACGTGCCGGTGACATCGTCAATCAGCGCCGCCTGCTCTCCGGCCAATTGGTAAAACACGCCTGGGCGTCCGGCCAGTTTCGCAATGGCACCCACCACAAACGCGCCCACCACGCGCGGCCAACCCACCAGGTCGATCAGGGTTTGCATCCCGCACGCGGTTGCTAGGCTTGAAGTGGGTTGGAAAAAGGTACACAGGCGTCTGGCCCACCAACCAGGTTGCACCTGCTGGGGATGGCGCCACCGCCCCTGCATGATGGCAACGGGGGTTTCTCCCAGAACCACTATGTCACCTGGCAAGGCGTGGGGTAAAGCATAGCGTTTTACCACTCCCACAGGGTCGTCCAGGTGGCTGAGCAGGTGGGTGTGGAGGCACAGCACCTCGGCTCGACCGGGGAGATGGCGGCTGCTGATGGTGCGGGTCGGGTCGGGAAACGCCAGGGGTAAAACCACGTGCTGCTGACGAGGTTGCCAGCCCGCTGGTCCGTAGGTGACGTAGTCAAACCGCAACCAGGCTGCCTGTAGACCGCTCAAATCCGGCCCCTGAATATCCACGACCACTTCCATCCCCACCCGCTGGCGGGTCTTGATGATGCGAGCGCGCCAATAACCGTCTGGCCGGGTGGGAGCGTCGGGATGCTGGGAAAGCAGTTGGGTCGAGACCTGGACCCCCGCCGTGTCGTGGCGCGAGAGCAGTTGCACCCGCACGGTACACTCCGGCACCATGACTTCAAAGCGGCTGCTGGGATTGACCCATTCCAGTTGTCCGCGCCAGCGCAAGTGGTCAGGCTCCTGGATGTCCATCTGCCAGTAACCCCGCGTCAGGTGCAGGGGATTCTGGGAACGCCGGCACCACCAGCGGTCCAACCACCACAGACCTCCGCCTAGCAGCGCCAGCAACAACCACCGGATACCCGCCAAGACCTCAATCCTCGCGCGCGTCCGGCCCTTATTGTAGCGTTAGGACAAGCCCTAGACCCGCTCCAGCAGCGGCACGGGTGTCTCACACCGGACTTCCGGCGTGTCCTGCTCCGAAGGCGGCACCACCTGCCAGAACAAGGGCAAATAGCGTTCCCACTGCACCAAGATGCGTTCCGCCTTGCGGCTGCCGGTGCGCTCGTGATGGGCAGCAATCAAACTGCGCAGCTGCCTTTCTCCAAGTGGACTCGTAACGCGCTGGATTTTCACAATTTCCTGGTTCACCTTGGCGGGTAAGTCCCCTGTTTCGTCCAGGATGTAGGCCAGCCCGCCGGTCATCCCCGCGCCGACATTGCGCCCCACGGGTCCCAGCACCACCACCACGCCGCCGGTCATGTACTCGCAGCAGTGGTCACCCGCCCCCTCAATCACCGCCTGGGCCAGGGAGTTGCGCACGGCAAAGCGTTCCCCCGCCCGACCATAGGCAAACAACCGGCCACCCGTTGCCCCGTACAGGCAGGTATTGCCGATGATCACCTGGGCGCTGGGGTCGCAGGCCAGCTCCGGGTCGGGCACGACGATGATTTCGCCCCCGTGCATCCCCTTGCCCACGTAGTCGTTGGCCTCACCGGTCAGGTGCAAAATCATCCCCGGCAGATTGAACGCCCCGAAGCTCTGGCCGGCGCTGCCCCGAAACTGCAGGGTGATTTGGCCCCGGAACCCATCATCGCCGTGCAAACGGGCAATCTCCCCTGCAAGGCGCGCCCCAACGCTCCGGTCCGTGTTGCGAATCGGCAACGTCAAAGTCAGGCTGCCGTGGGTGCGGATCGCCTGTTGCAGGTCTGGTCGCGCCAGCAGTTGGTCCTCCAAGACTAAGCCGTTGCTGTGAACCGGTTCGTGCTGGAGCCAGCTGCGGTCGGTGCGGGTGTCGGGCAACTGGGTCAGCACCGCCGTCGTCAAGCCCTGGGTTTTGGTAAGGGTCACGGCGCGCGGTTGCAGCAAATCGGCCCGCCCCACGATGTCTGCCAGGGAGCGATACCCCATCTGGGCCAGCAGACCCCGCACCTCCTCAGCGACAAATAGGAAGAAATTCACCACGTGCTCCGGTAACCCAGAGAAGCGCGCCCGCAGGTCCTCCCGTTGCGTGGCCACCCCCACCGGGCAGTTGTTGGTGTGACAGACGCGGGCCATGATGCAGCCAGCGGCGATCATGGCCACGGAACCAAACCCAAACTCTTCCGCCCCCATCAGGGCGGCCATCACCACATCCCAGCCGGTTTTCAGGCCCCCATCCACCCGCAGGATGACCCGGTCCCGCAGGCGATTGTTCAGCAGCACCCGATGGACCTCTGTCAGCCCTAACTCCCAGGGCGTGCCCGCGTGCTTGATCGAACTCAAGGGGGAGGCGCCGGTGCCCCCGTCGTGCCCGGAAATTTGAATCACATCGGCATTAGCTTTGGCCACTCCCGCCGCAATAGTGCCGATGCCAATTTCTGCCACCAATTTCACGGACACCTGGGCGCGGGGGTTCACCTGGTGCAGGTCAAAGATCAACTGGGCCAGGTCCTCGATGGAGTAGATGTCGTGGTGCGGCGGCGGCGAAATCAGGGTCACCCCCGGCTTGGAACGGCGCAGCATCGCGATATAGGGGCTGACCTTTTTGCCGGGCAACTGCCCGCCTTCCCCTGGTTTGGCCCCCTGGGCGATCTTGATTTCGAGCTGCTGCGCCTGGATGAGGTACTCCGGTGTCACGCCAAACCGGCCCGAAGCCACTTGTTTGATAGCGGAACTGGCGGTATCCCCGTTGCGCAGGCCCTTCAGGTGGGGGAGCGTTGGGGAATGGCCGCTTTCGTCCACGTCCATCAACACCCGAAAACGCACCGGGTCTTCCCCTCCTTCTCCGGAATTGGACTTGCCCCCTAGGCGGTTCATGGCAATAGCCAGCACCTCGTGGGCCTCCCGCGAGAGGGCGCCAAGGGACATCCCCCCTGTGCAAAAGCGGGTGACAATCTGGCTGGCGGGTTCCACTTCCGTTAGGGGGATAGGCGCGCGGTCGCTGACAATCGTGAGCAAATCGCGGGGCGCTGTCGGAGGACGATGCTCCAGCAGTTGTAAGTAGGCGGCAAAATCCTCTGAGCGCCCAGACCGCACCGCCTTGTGGAGCAACTTGGCCATCTCCGGCGAGTTCATATGGTATTCTCCACGGGGCCGGGCCTGGATAAATCCCCAATTTTCCAGGCGCTTGTGAATCAGTTCGGGGAACGCCTGCCGGTGGAAACGCACAATTTCCTGGGTTAACTCGGCCAAGTTCAGGCCCCCCAACTGGGACACTGTGCCCTGAAACGCCAGGTCCACCACCTCGGGTCCCAGGCCCAAAATCTCGAAAATTTGCGCGCCGTGGTAACTGGCCAGCAGGGAAATCCCCATTTTGGAAAGAATCTTCAGCAGGCCGGCTTCTACCGCTGCTCGGTAATTCGCTTGGGCCTCCGCCACCGTACAGCGGCTCAGTTTCCCCTGCGCCATCAACGTCTGGGTTTTGGGGTCCTGGCACCAGTGGCGCACCGTCTCCCAGGCCAGGTAGGGACACACAGCGCTGGCCCCGTAGCCAATCAGGCAAGCGAAATGGTGGGTACTCCAACACTGGGCCGTGTCCACCACTAGCGACGCCCGCAGGCGCAATCCTTGGGCAATCAGGTGGTGATGCACCGCCCCCACCGCCAACAGCGGGGGTATCCAGGTGCGAGTCGCTGTCAAAGGCTCCGCCCGGTCACTCAGGATGAGAATTTCTGCCCCCTGTTGTACTGCAGCGACCGCTTGGTCACACAAGGCCTGCACCGCTTGCCGCAAGGCATCCGCGGGGGTGATGTCAAACAGGGTGCTCAGCGTGACCGTCCGAAACTCACTAGCCTGGATGGCCTCCAATTCCGCTTCGTTCAACACGGGCGAGCGCAGCCACAGTTGCCGCGCATCCTCAGGACGGGGTTGGAGCAAGTTTCCCCGCGGACCCAAGCCCATCTCCAGCGACATCACCAGGCTCTCCCGCAGGGGGTCAATCGCTGGGTTGGTCACCTGGGCAAACCGCTGTTTGAAGTAGTCGTAAAGCAGATGGGGCTTGTCCGACAGCACCGCCAGGGGTGCGTCATCCCCCATGCAAAACGTGGGTTCCTTGCCCGTGCTGGCCATCGGCTCGATGATCATTTCCACATCTTCCGCCGTGTAGCCAAACGCCATCTGCTGGCGCAATAGGTCCGCCGCTGCCAACTGGCAGGTTTCGATAAAAGGCTGAGGGTCCAAATGGCGACGGTACTGCTTCACCCAGACACCGTAGGGATGTCGCTGGGCCACCCGCTGCTTGATGGTCCAGTTGGTGAGCAATTCCCCCCGGACCAGGTCCACCGCCAGCATCTGTCCCGGTCCCAAGCGCCCCTTGGCCAGCACCTGTTGCGGCGGCACCTCCACCACGCCCGCTTCGGAGGCCACAATCACCCAATCGTCCGTGAGCACGTAGCGGGCTGGGCGCAAGCCATTGCGGTCCAAGGTCGCTCCCACTACCTGGCCGTCCCCGAAGACAATCAGCGCTGGCCCATCCCAGGGCTCCTGCAACCCGGCGTAGTACTCGTAAAAGTCCACCACCTCTGGGTAATCTGCCAACTCTGGTTGCTGGCGATAGGCTTCGGGGATGAGCAGCATCATTGCCTCCAGCGGACTCCGCCCCGAGCGCACCAACAATTCCAAGCTGCTGTCTAAGTTGGCGGAATCGCTATTGTGCAGATTCACGACAGGACGCAAATCCTCCAACCGCCCGTCCCAGGCCGGATGAGCAAAACTCGCCTCCCGCGCCACCATCCAGTTGATGTTGCCCAGGAGCGTGTTGATTTCCCCGTTGTGCCCCAGCAGGCGCATGGGTTGAGCCAGGGGCCACTTGGGCATCGTGTTGGTGCTAAAGCGTCGGTGATAGATGGCAAATGAGCTTTGGTAGCGCGCGTCCTGCAAATCCACGTAAAACTCCCCGAGCACCGCTGCCCGCACCATGCCCTTGTACACAAGCGTGCGACCCGATAAGGAACAGACATAGAACTCGCCGCCCCACGGGTGCTGAAGCGCTTGCCGTTCCAACCGCTTGCGGGCCAAGTACAACTGTTGCTCCAGCCGGTCGTCGTGCCAGTCAGGATGGGCGACTACCACCTGCGCAATCGCTGGGCAATTCTCCCGCGCCTGCACCCCCAACACCTCTGGGCGAACCGGCACTGGTCGCCACCCCAGCACCATGAACCCCTCGCCCTGCAGTTCCTGGGTAACCCATGCCTGGGCCTGCAGAACCGCTTCCGGCGGTAAAAATACCATCCCCACGCCCGTGCGACCTGGCACCAGCGGCGGCAACCCCATCGCTTCGGCCCAAGCCTGCAACAGGTCCCAGGGCAAGCCGGTCAGGACTCCCGACCCATCCCCCGAATCCCGGTCGGCGCTGCATCCCCCACGATGTTCCAAACAGGTCAACGCCGCTAGCGCCTGGCTTACCACCGCGTGACTGGCTCGCCCCCGGCGGTCGGCAATAAAACCCACACCACAGGCATCCCGTTCATCGGTCAACCAAGGCCAAGGGGAATCGTGCATAGGACACTTGCCTCAACGACGTGAAAAGACCACTACCCTGCCGACGTCATCCCCCCCGATGATTGACTCGCCGATGCCCTGGGGACGTCAACTCTCAGAGCGCCAACCCTACAACGTCCAAGCCCTCGATGACACCGTGCGTTGTACGCCGGGCAGATGCAGCATCCCCTATTTTATAGTGTTTTCCGTCCAATCGCGCTGGGTTTAACCCCTTTGCAGTTCATCCACCACCACCGCCAGCACAGCGGCCAACAGGGTAATCCCCAAGGCGACCCAGGGATGTTGTCCTTGCACCACGGCCCAGGAGGTGGCAACCCCAGCCCCCAAACCAGCCGTCACCAGCGCCATCGGCCAATCCTGTGGACTCCGACGATACATAAACACCCACGACTTGACTGCAGACGATCGCTCAAGCAAGGTAACTGGCCCTGCGACCTTCCCTGTCGGTTTTGCAATGAAACGTTAGATTCAACGGCGCGGGATTCACAAAATTTCAGAGTCCAGTGACCGGTTGGGAGTACCAACCCTTGCTCACATCCCCGCGACGGCCCCCGTCGCCCCCCATCAGGATCACCCGGTTGAGCACGTGGATCACCCCGTTATCGGCCAGGATGTCAGCGGCTAGCACCGTGGCGTTTTTCACCTCGAATTCGTCCCCCTGCAGGTAGATGGGGATCAACGACCCCTCCAACGACTGCAGGTAGTCCCCATCCCGCAAGTCTGCCTTGGTGTAACGCCCCGCCACCACGTGGTACTTGAGAATACGGGCCAACTGGGGCGGATTTTGCACCAGCGTCGTAATCGTCCCTGGCGGCAGCGCCGCGAAGGCATCGTCGTTAGGGGCAAACACCGTAAACGGACCTGGACTTTTGAGCGCTTCAACCAAACCCGCTGCCTGTACTGCCGCTACCAATGTCTGAAACGACCCGGCGCTGACTGCAATATCCACAATATCAGCCATGACCCACGGGGAATCGCACTTGTTTTCCCGATTATACCCCGTCTGAGGGCGGCTGGGGCTGTTTCAACTGGTCGCGCCACTCCTGCAACTGCTGAGCGACCACCTGCTGTCCACCCAGCCCAAACGCGATGGCAATGGCAATCGCCACTGCCCCAAACAGTAGCCCAAACGCCAGGTTGACAATGTCAGCGGCAATTCCCATCTGGCGCAACGCCATGGCTCCTACCAGCGCTAGGGTCGCCACCCGCGCGCCATGGGCCAGTAATCGGGCTTGGGGCGTCCCCGCCCGAGCGATCAACCGGAATGTCGTATTGGCCGCGTACAACCCTACCGCCAGCACCAGCAGTCCCACCAACACCTGGCCGAAGATCACGAGTAACCCTGTCGCCACTGCTGTCAAAGTGGGAATTTCCAGCACTTCTACCGCTGCAATCACGCCCAACTGCACCACACCCCCCAGCACGATGAGTCCCACCACCTGGGACGGCGTCTGCTGCATCTCCGTGGGTGCCGGCAACCCTAGCCAGACCAGCACCTGGTCAAACCCCGCCCGCGTCAGCGCCTGGGTTATCACTTCGCTCAGGAGGCGACCGCTGATGTAGGCCGCTAGTAAAATCAAACTCGCCGTAAATACCCGCGGCAAGGCTGTCAAAAACGTATTCAGCATCGCCACCGCTGGTTGGGAAATCGCCCGAATTTCCAGCGCCTCTAGCGCCGCCACCAGCGTGGGAATCCAGACCAGCACATAGACCAAGCCACCGCCCACCTGGGACAGGCGCACCTGTTCGCTAAACCCCAGTCGTTGCCCCAACCGGTCCATCCCCACCGTCACCAGCAGGTTAGTGGTCATCGTCCGCAGTAGCCGCGCCACAAGCCAGCCCACTAGACCAATCAACACCGCCTTCAAAATCCGGGGCAACGCCGCTAGTAACTCATTCAACAGGTTTTGCACCGGCTGGAGCGGCCCTTGAAGCTGCAACGTGTCCAGGATCAACGGCAGGAAAAACAACAGCACAAACCAGTACAACACAGTCCCCAAGGTTTCCCCTACGGTTACAGGGGCCGCGCCTTCGGGCTGCGCCGGCAAGTCCAACGGTTGGTCAAGTCGCAACGAGCGCGCCAGGCGTACGACCACCAGCTTGGTCACCGTCGCTATCCCCCAGGCGATGATGGCCAAGATGGAACCCCCGACCAACCGCGGCACGTAGGTAAAAATTTCATCCAGCAATCGGGTTAATGGTTGAGAAACGCCAGACAAATTCAAAACATCCAACGCCCCTACCAGACCCAATAACAGCACCAGCCAAAAAATAATTCGACCCAACCATTGGCCAATAGAAATCTGCGGCTCTGCTGCCCCAGAAACCAGTTGGGAAAGCCGGTCGTCAATTCCTGTACGCTTAAGAATAGTTTGCGCGCCTTTCGCCAGAAGGGAAGCCGCAATCCAGGCAATAATAAAAACCCCTAGTGCCCCCAACAAATTGAATACAAAGGGAACTAAACGTTCAAAATTGAGATTAATCCAGCGCTCTCCCTGAGTCGTTAATTGAGCAAGTCCCGGTACAAAGTTTACCCCCAGCCCTAGTAGTCGCTCTACTGGCATAGGCATCACGCTCATCTGTATATTTTATTTATTTCTAGATGTATCCTATCACCCCCCGTTTCCAGGTCTAAGTTATATTTTTTCTTTAGCTTTGTTAGGACAAGCCAGTTGGGTTTAAAAATAGGGAGAGTTGGATTGATAGCTAAGCTACTTCAGTTTGTCAGGTCAAGGGCAGGAAAATTCGAAACAGAGCTATGCCCTGCGACCTCAAGACATGACAAGCAGAGATGGCTTGGCTGGTGTATTTACTCGTCTCTCAGGTCGTAGGACACAGCTCTAGGCCGGTTTGGACTCTGCCAAATTAAAGTGGCTTGGCTATTATAAGGCCTATTTCCGGTTGACAACCTGCGATGGGGGCTGTTCAGAGAGGGTCCCCGCTGCCGCTAAGCTGACACCCGTTCCTTAAACTGTTTGCCCGCTGAAAACACCGGCACCTGCGTCGCCGGAATCTTCATCGGTTCACCGGTACGGGGGTTGCGACCTTCCCGAGCTTGGCGCTTGCGCACTTCAAACGACCCAAACCCTACCAACGTCACTTTTTCCCCCGCCGAAACAGTTTCGATGATGGTGTTGAAAACTTCCGTGATCACGGTGTCCACCACCTTTTTCGGCAAGTCAGCATTTTGGGCAACTAGTTCCACCAATTCACCTTTGTTCATGACACCACACTCCTCACAAACAAGATCTTCCCAGTCTTGATCCTGCGGAATTGAGTTTATTATGACACAGGTTTTGAGCTTTAGTGGCCCTGAACGATATTGGAAAAACACATTTTGCTAAAAATTTAGTCTTCCAACCCCTCATCCACGGGGAAGCGGTTCATGGCCTCCCAAGCCAACCGCGCGTTGGTTTGCAGGGGAGCGGACAGGTGGGGCGCATGGGGAATCTGGGACAACACGTCCATGGTCCGCCGGATCAACCGCACGATGTCGCCGCCGTCGAGATTGGTATGTTGACAGAGCTCTAGCCAAGGCACCCCCGCTGCCCAGCGTTCCACCAACGGTGCCAAGTCGGGCTCTAGCCACAAGGGGAAACCAATGCGATACCGGCGTTGCAGTTGAAACAGTTTTCGCCGCAGGGGTCGCAACTGGGCCAATGCCGCATCCACCGGCGCCGGGAGCGGGTAGTTCGTCCAGCTATCGGAACGGGGTGTTTCCATCACCAGCGCTGCGACCGCCGCCGCCAGATGGGGAGGACTCAGTTCATCAAACGCCCCACTGCGCAAGGCCAGCCCCAACCAGAGTTCGTTATCCCCCCGCAGGGCCGCCACCGTTTGCCCGAGAGATGTTGGGGTCAGGGACGCTAAACATTCGCACTCGGTAAGCATATCCATCAAATTCAAAAAGTCTTGCCAGTGACGCTGGGATTTCTGCTGCCATTCCTGCTGCAACTGCTGAATCTGCTGGTCTAGCTTTTCCAGTTGAGATTGCTTTTGCACCAGCGCCCCCGATTTGGTCAACCGCCCAGGATGCGCCGCCAGTTGCGCTTCCAACCGCTCCACTTCCTGGCGTTGGGCCACCACCTCCGGCGCCATTTCCACCGGCAGCATCTCGGGAATTTGCTGGGCAATCAAGGCGGTTTGTTCGTTGCCGTGGCGATGCTGACCGGGTTTCGGCAACAAATCCACCGGCGGCGTCAGGTAATCCACCGCGCTAATGCGGGGCAGTTCGGCGTGCAGGTCAATCACGTCATGGGTCGTGACCACATACCAGCGGTTGTCGCGCCCAAGACAAACCAGGTAGGGAAATTGCCCGCCACCAGCCACCCGCGTCACTAGCACCGCCGGCGTGGGCTGGGGAATGTGTTTGCCCTGGAGAATCAGCACCGTCCCTACAATCGCAAAATTCACCGCCAAAGCCAATTGCTTTTGTCGCGTCTCCCGCGCCTGTTCCTCCAGCATCTTCAACAACCGGCGAGCTTCCTTGTGCTTCTGGCGTAATTTTTCGTAGGCGGCGACTTGGGCCATATCCACCCCTGCCAGTTCCTGGGCCAGTCGGTCGCGCTGGGCTTGCAGTTGCGCCAGTTTCTCTTGCAGGGGTTGCAGCGCTCGCAGGGACAAAAATTGCCCAAAACTCCGCTGCACCAGTTCCTTCGTCTCCTCCAGCGTATGCATTTGCAACAGGTTCAAAACCATGCCGTAGCTGGGGGTGAACTTGCTCTCCAGGGGGTCCGGGTCAGCCAAGGCAAAGCGTACGGCTTCTCTGGCCCCCTCAAACGGCGTTTGCAGGATGATCACGTACCCCTGGTCGTCCATGCCCCGGCGTCCGGCCCGCCCCGCCATCTGGAGAAATTCCGACGGAAACAACAGGCGGTGGCCCCGGTCGGTGCGCTTGGAGAGACTGGAAATCACCGTCGTGCGCGCCGGCATGTTGATTCCCGCTGCGAGCGTTTCGGTCGCGAAAACCACCCGGATCAATCCCTGCTGAAACAGGGTTTCAATCAAGGCTTTCCAGGGGGGCAAAACACCCGCGTGGTGCGCAGCAATCCCCCGGTAGAGCGCCTCCAGCATCGAGCCCGGTTGGTACAGTTCGGGGTTGCGAGCCAAAAACTCATCCACCTGCTGGCGCAAACGCTCCGATTCCTCCGGCGTTAGCAAATCCAATTCCCGCACCGCCTGCACCGCCTGGTCACACCCCCGCCGACTAAAGATGAAATAAATTGCTGGCAACAAATCCCAATCCCGCAATGTTTTAACCACCATTTCAACCTCAGGAATCCCCTGGCGGTCACCGGTCGGGCGACGCAATTTCAAGTGGGGATTCGGGCCTGTTTTCGTTTCGTTGAGCAGGGGGAAAATACCCTTTTGATTGCCGAAAAAAAACTGCAACGGCACCGGTCGGAAATCGGAGTAAATCAATTCCGTCGGTCCATGCACTTGTTGAATCCATTGGGTGAGTTCCCGGCTATTCGCCACCGTAGCGGACAAAGCCACCAACTGCACCGACGGCGGGCAATAAATGATGGTTTCTTCCCAGACCGTTCCCCGTTGCGGGTCATTCATGTAATGGCATTCGTCTAAGACCACCGCATTCAAGCCCACCAGCGACGTGCCCACTTCCCCAATCGGCGTGCCGTAGAGCATATTGCGAAAAATCTCGGTGGTCATGACGACAACCGGCGCGTCGCGATTGATAGACACATCCCCCGTCAACAACCCCACCATTTCCGCGCCAAATTGTTGCCGAAAATCCCGAAATTTCTGATTGGATAACGCCTTCAGGGGAGTGGTGTAAAACACCCGTTCGCCTCGCCACAACGCTCGGTGAATGGCATATTCCGCCACTAGCGTTTTTCCTGACCCCGTCGGCGCGCACACCACCACGGACCGACCCGCCGCCAACGCCTCGATGGCCCGGCGTTGAAACGCATCCAGGGGAAAGGGGAAAAGCTGGTCAGGGTCAGGGGTCAACGCGTTACCCATAGCCGCTTTTTTCCTATTGTGACATTGTGCAACAAAAACCTCTGGCCTACCGCAAGCGGTAACATGGTAAGGAGTGTGCAACCCTTGGGATATTTACGTCATGGCCTATTCCTGGTTTAAAGCGCTGCATATTATTGGGGTGGTGGTCTGGTTTGCCGGTTTGTTTTACCTGGTGCGCCTGTTTATCTACCACGTGGAAGCCCAAACCCAACCGGAACCAGCCCGGAGCATCCTCCAAGCTCAGTATCATTTGATGGAAAAACGTCTGTATAACATTATTACAACGCCCGGCATGGTCCTTACAGTAGCCATGGCGATTGGGCTACTGGCGCTTGAGCGTTCCTGGTTGCGGGAATGGTGGTTGCACTGGAAATTGGGGTTGGTCGCACTGTTGCTGGCCTACCACTTTTACTGCGGGCGGTTGCTGCGGCAGTTGGAGCAGGGCGCCTGTCGCTGGACCAGTGGGCAACTGCGGGCTTTTAACGAAGCGCCGACAGTCTTGCTGTTTGTGATTGTGTTGCTGGCGGTGTTCAAAAATGACTTTCCAGTGGGGGTGACCACTTGGGCGGTAGTGGGTTTGGTCGTGGCGATGGGGATCGCAATCCAACTGTACGCGCGTTACCGGCGTTTGCGGGCTACCCCTGGTGCAGTAACAGCGTCAAAATCCCCTGCTGGCCCAACAGAATCTCCCGCAGGAAGCTGACGATCCCCACCCAAATCACCGGCGTGATGTCCACCCCTCCTAAAGGCGGCACCAGACGGCGGGTTGGAGCCAAAAACGGTTCCGTGGGTAAGTAAATCAGAACTAGGGGAAACCGGCGCAAGGGCACCTGGGGGTACCAGGTCAGGACAATGCGCAACACAAACGCCAGGATGTAAAAGGCCAGTACTGGCCCAATGACCCACGTTGTCCAAAACTGTAAGTCACCCATTGTCTTTCGCTCCTACACCTTAATCGCCTGGGGAACCGCCTGGGCTGCCACCACCCGCTCACAGCCCGATTGGGGCCTCGCCCACTGATAGCGATATTCCTTGGGGTCGCCCCAGCACAAGCCCAGGTACAACTCCGTGCGCGTCGCATCCAACTCCAGCCATTCCGCCTGCGCCATCGCCGCCGTGAGTTCAGCAACGGTTGCCAGACGGGGCTGGGGATGGAGCCACCAGTAGCGCAACCCCTGGGTCTGTCGCCACCAGAACTCCGCAATGGCCGGTTTGGCCTGCATCAACCGCTCCTTGTCCCCCGCAATCGCGCACAATTGCCCATGCACTTCCGGCACCTCAATTGTCTCATCTCGGAAGCGGCAGGTGCGCCACACCACCCCAGAAACCCCCTGCTGGCGTTGATATTCGTGGACCTGCGCCCGGAAGTCCTCAAAGGCAAACACCATGCTTAACCGCTCAGGGGGAATCGCCAGGGCAATCACCGAATGACCCACCCGTTCCCGCGCCGATGGGAGCCAGCGTTGCCCTTGCCAATTGGCCTGCAACTCCCGCTCCAGAATCTGAATCAACTCGGCGGTGGTGTACGGCATGGGCCAACAGCGATGGGTCCTAGTCTAAATAGCCCATCAGTTCATCCACCGGTGGGTCCACTTGGTTGGGTGCCACTGGCCGCCCCATGATCACCTTGGTCGGTTTCACGAGCGCCCCGTTGGATTCCTGGGTGGTTGCCAGCGCCCCCGCTGGTGGCATGGGCTTCGTTTCCGCTTGCGCTTGTGTCATCCCTTGCAACTCCAGAATGTTTTTATGCTTCTTATATCTTAGGCGCAAGGGAAGAACCATTGCCGGTTGCCAATCCATCAGAAGAAGTTAAAGAAAGTATTAAAAATTCAAATCACTGTGAACAAGGGGTAATTTTAACGACAGCTGCTTTACAAAAGCTAGGCAAGGGCCACCCAGCCCGTCAGAATGGGAGTAGTCTCTGTAGCGCGAGCCATGACTCCACGTCTATTCAGCCCAGCAAACTACTGGCCGCTTGTGGTGGGTTTAACCCTGATGTTTTGGCTGGGGGCCACGCTCGTGTTGGACCTGCTGGTGATGCCAGGCCTGTATTGGGGAGGGCTGATGCACCAAACTGGCTTTACCAGCTTCGGGTACCTAGTGTTTGGCTGGTTCAACCACGCGGAACTGTTGCTGGCTGCCCTAATCATGACCAGTGTATTGGCCCAGAGTTTTAACCCGCCGCGTCACTACCGCTGGGGCCTGGTCTTAGCCGGCCTGCTGGTAGGGATCACGCTGCTGTACACCTACGTGTTGACGCCCTGGATGGGAGAAACCAGTCTGATGTTGAACTGGTTAACCGATGACAACACGGTGCCGGCCCAGATGAAATGGCTGCACGGCGGTTATTTTGCCTTAGAAACCCTCAAGGTCCTGGTGGGTGGTGCCCTGCTCTGGTGGCAGTGGCGTTATACGCTGGCGAACTAGAACAGGGGGGGAATCAGGAGTAACCCCGCAACGCCCAGCGCCGCCAATGCGGTAACCAACACCGCCGCCGCTGCACAGTCCTTGGCGATGCGGGCCAGGTCGTGGTAGGTCTGGCCGACGGTGAGATCAACAACGGCCTCCAGCGCGGTGTTCACCAGTTCCAGGGCCAGCACCAGGCCAATGGTGAGGACAATGATGGCGGTTTGGGTCAAATTCAGATGCACCCAGGCGGCCCAAACCAAGGCGATGCCGCCAATTACCAAGTGAATGCGGAAATTGCGTTGGCTGCGACCGGCGTACCACAGGCCTTGGCCAGCATACCGAAAACTTTGCCACAACGTGCTGCGACCAGGTGCAAAGCGCGGAGAACGACCCACAACCGACGACGCCATAGTGGTATCCTCACACTCGGTTAGCCACTAGTTTAGCAATGCCCTGGCGAGACCTCCTGCATCCCCGCTTGCTCCATACTGGTCCCATCACGGATTTGGATGTGGGCAGGTTGCAAGCGGCGGGCATTCGGGGAACGGTGCTGGACGTGGACGATACCCTAGCGCCTACCCACGAGGAGGTGCTCACGCCGGCGGTCATTGATTGGGTCGGGCACCTCAAAACGCTTGGCCCTGTTTGGCTGGTGAGCAACAATCTTCGTACCCGGCGGATCCAAGCCATTGCTCGCCAGGTGGACTGTCCCTACATTGCCAGCGCTGCTAAACCCTCTCGCCGTAAGCTCCGCCAAGCGCTCCAGCAGATGCAGTTGCCCCCGGAGCAAACGGCCATGATTGGGGACCGTCGTCTCACGGACATCCTGGCGGGGAACCGCCTGGGGATGTACACCGTGCTGGTGCAGCCGATTGCACCGCCCCACTGGTCAACCCTGCGCAACCTAGAGGACTGGTTGATCGCCCGCCTGCTATGAACAGTTACAGGTTGATGACTTGATTACAAAATGTCTCCGGGGTGTTCCAGGTCCGAGAAGCTAGGGGAATAATGGAAGTAAGTCCGTAATTATACTGATGAATGGTGGGGTGTAGGGGGAATAGGGATGGCTAAACCAATTGGCGAGTACTTGGTAGAGGCTGGGTTATTGGACCAGTCCCAGGTGGAGGAAGCCTTAGCTGAGCAACGGGTGACCGGAAACCGCTTTGGGGATATTGTGGTTGCGCGGGGCTGGCTCCAACGCCAGACGATTGAGTACTGGATGAAAAACGTGATCATTCCCCACCGGCGAGCGACCCAGCCGCCCCAGCCGTCCGCAGGCGCAAAGTTCCAGCGCAAGCCGCCAGCACCGCCGCCGTTACCGCGGGTTAAACCCCCAGAAGAGACGCTTATTATCGGGATGGAGTCGGTTTCGGTGCCGCCTCAGCCTTTGCCCAAAGTCTCGGACCCCCAGCACCAGGAAACTCTGATCCTGGATTGGAAAGATTTACCACCGCTTTAGGCAAGCCCCACCAACCGTTCGCTGTAGCTCCACAACCGCTCGGCTAATTGGGGGTCGGTTGCCTGGGCGGAGAGTTTTTGAATGAAAGGCCGGCCATCCTTGCGCTGGCGGTTGCCCCAGCTCCAATGCACCCGCGACGGACGAAACCCTGGCTCAGCCACCACCTGGGCTACTCGTTCTCCGGCTAGCGCTTGGGATACGTACCCACCCGTGACGTACTTCTGGAACAGGGGAAACAGGGTGCGAAACAGCGGGAAATGGTGACGAAACAGCGCGGTGTCCGCCACACACCCCGGATACAGAGAGCTAAAGGTAATGCCCGTGGCCTCGTGGTAACGGCGATGCATCTCCCGCGCCATAATCATCAGGCACAGCTTGCTATCTTTGTAGGCTTTCCCCGGCTTGAAGGGCTGGCCGTCAATCATGGCAATGGGGTCCTTGAAGCCGACCTCCAGCCCCACCAAATCCCCCAAATCCGCTGGCGCCGGGATAGGAATTTTGCCCCCCAGTTCCTCGCGGTTTGCGGTCACGGTGCCCACCACGACCAACCGCCGGTCCGGGTCGGGATTGGCCCGCAAATCCTGGAGCAACAACTGGGCCAGGAGAAAATGCCCCAAATAGTTGACCGCCACATTCAACTCGTACCCTTCGGCGCTGCGCAGGGGTGCTTTCAACAGGGGCATGTAAATGGCGGCATTGCACACCAGCGCTTTTAAGGGACGACCGAGACGACGAAAGTCCTCGACAAACTGCCGCACGCTCGCCAGCGATGCCAAATCCAAGGGCAAAACCGTGTACTGCTGGGGGGATAGATTCAGTTGTTCGGCTGCCTGCTTCATCTTATCCAGGTTGCGGCAGGCGCACACCACGAACCACCCCCGCTCGATCAAGGCTTTGGTGGCGTACAACCCGACCCCCGACGATGTACCGGTAATGATGACGGTAGGGCTGGCAGCAGTCATACATGTACCCTTTCGCAACGCACCTACCGATTGTAGGCGGGCGCCTTCCCCACCGTTCCCCAACCGTTAGGAATTGTTAGATGTTTGATAAATAACTTAAAAAGGAAGACGAGACCAGGGCCGTTATCCTGGAGACAGGAAACCCACGCCATGACCGTACCGAGTCCTACCGCCTGGTGGGAAGTGATCATTGAGTGCGCGCCGCCACTGGAGGAGATGGTGTTCTGGCGGTTGCAGGAGTTGGATTGTCGCAGTACGGCTACAACCTATGGTCCCGACGGCGTGCGGGTGACAGCTTATGCCCCCCAGACTCAGTACCATCCCCAGCACTGGGAAGCGCTCCAGGGATTGTTACAGGAGGACGCGCGGGAGGTCAGCCAGCCGCCGCCCCAGGTGCGTTGGCAATTGATGGACAGCCAGGACTGGTCGGCCCACTGGAAACGCCACTGGCAACCCCAACCGGTGGGGGAACGGCTGTTGATCCAACCGGCCTGGTTGCCCGTCCACAATCCCGAAAACCGGCTGGTGTTGCGCCTGGACCCTGGATTTGCCTTTGGCACGGGCAGCCATCCCACTACCCGGTTGTGCCTGGAAGCGCTGGAGATGCGGTTGGACAAACGCTGGGGCTCCACCGACCTGGTGATTGCCGACATCGGCTGTGGGTCCGGCATCCTGGCGATTGGGGCCGTGCTGTTGGGGGCCAAGCAGGTCTATGCAGTGGACATTGACCCCCTGGCCATTGCCACCACCCGCCAAAACCAGGCGTTGAACCAGATCAAAGGGGAACAACTGGTGGTGGAGCAGGGGAGTTTAGCCCGCCTAGCGGAACTCCTCTCGCAACCCCTGGACGGCTTTGTGTGCAATATTTCTGCCGAGACGTTGATAGCGATGGCTCCCCACTGGCGGATGGTCAGTCACGCCAAAACCTGGGGCTTGCTGAGCGGGTTTATCGGCGAGCAACTAGATGCGGTGACCAAGGCCGTGAGCGACCAGGGGTGGATGGTGGCGGCGGTACGCCAATCCCAGGAGTGGTGCTGCTTGCACATCCGGCCCGACCCGGATTACACAGGGGGGATCACCCCGGTGGTACAGTAAAAGGTAGTGGGGCGTTGCAAGGTGGTCTATGTCAGCCGTACTCAGCCAGTTAGAACCGGCACCCAAGGATCAAATCACGCTGTTTCAACCCTATTTCCCCAGTGGCAACAAACGTGAAATCCTGCCCTTCGCCCTGAGTCTCTACCGCTTGGGGAACTTGGAGGGCGAACGCTACATTGACGGCGGCGACGGCATTCCCTTTGTGGCCACCTGGAACGTCTCTAGCATGCCTTTGGATTTGAGCCGTTGCCAGATGCAATTTGAGGGTAACCCCGACCTCACCTACGACATGGTCATTACCAACTACGAATTCGTAGGGTTTTTGGTGGATCTGTTAATTCACTACAAACGCACTCAGCGAGTGGATTTTCCCCAGGAGTTCTACCGGCGACTGCTGAATATCGCCACCGAGGAGAAAAAACCGACCGTTCCGCCCGCCTGAAATTACAGGTCAAAGGGGCCATCCACAATAACCGTGCCATCACCGCAGGCGATTTCCCCCCGCCGAGCGATGGGGTCAGCCCCAGGGCGAAAGATGGGGTCGGCAGGGCGAAACCGTCCGGCAGTGAGCGCTTGACAGACCACCATGGTCATCCGGTTGGGGCCGCTTGCGGCTGGGTCTAAAAAGATGGCGCTCACCAGGGGCTGCAAACGGCGGTTGAAGGGAATGGCGTACAGATAAGCCCCGCGGCTGGTGGTGCGAATGCCGTAGTCGTAACCACGTGGTAGACGGACGCCCGCCAGGCGCTCTAAAGGGGCCAAGGCCGCGGTAAAGCGCCGGTTTTGCCGGTAGTAGATTTGTTGGGCGCGGGTGACACGACTCAAGGCCTCCCAGACCGGACGTTGGGCGAAGGCAGCACGACCTCCTAAACCCAGGAGCAGGACACCTCCCAGTAGGGCGTATTTCCAGAGCATGGGTGGACAAGTAGCGAAGCGCTTAAGCGCATATTACAACAGAAGTAGAGACGCACTGGAGACAGGTTCTATGGCGCAACTCCTCACCCCTGAAGAGATCAACGCCCAGGCGGCAACCCTGACCGGTTGGCGGGTGGAGGGCAACACCTTGAAGTGGGAACACCGGTTTGCCGATTTCGTGGCGGCTATGAACTTTGTCAACTCCCTGGTGGAACCGGCAGAACAAATGGGCCACCACCCCGATATTTTTATCTCCTACAATCGCGTGGCCATTACCTTGACAACCCACGACGCCGGCGGCCTAACCCAGAAGGATTTTGACTTGGCTCGCCAGATCAGCCAGCGCCTGCAAAGCGCATGACATTTGCGGCTAAATGTATCGTATTTTACCGTGAATTGGCTTTACAGGGAGGATAACCTGCCCTTAAACTAAAACATAATGGGGTTCATGAGTTCCTTGGGTTGAAAGGAACGGAATTGACCTATAGTTCAACTGTTGTCTGTATGGGTGTGAGGTGAAGCCATGTCCAACAAGTGGGCGCTGAACTTACTGGCAGTTGGGTCGCTAGCGACGGGTTTTTCTCTAGTCATGGCTGGGGAAGCCCAGGCTCAGGTCACGACCCAGAATGCGCGGGATGCCATCCGCCAGGTGCGGCAGTATGTGCGGGATTTGCAGGAGGACAACGAGCTGGGGCAGGTGACGTCGGTTTCGGAGTTTGTAGATGTGAAGCCGACGGACTGGGCTTTCCAGGCGTTGCAATCACTGGTGGAACGGTACGGGTGTATCGTGGGGTTGCCGACCAAACCCCCGACCTATCAGGGCCGCCGCGCGACCACACGCTATGAGTTCGCAGCCGGGTTGAATGCCTGCTTGGACCGGATTAATGAATTGATTGCTTCGGCTACCGAGAATCTGGTTACCAAGGAAGACATGAAGTTGATCCAGCGCCTGCAGGAGGAATTTGCGGCGGAATTGGCGCTGCTGCGGGGCCGGGTGGATACGTTGGAGTCGCGGACGGCGACGTTGGAAGCCCAACAGTTTTCGACCACCACCAAGCTGACAGGGCAGGCGATTTTCAGCGTACAGGGGGCGTTTGGCACTCGAGACAGAGCTGTTCCTCGAGGAGTCCCACAGGGTAGCTTGAACAGTGTACAGGATGCTGTTACCTTTGGCTATCGGGTGAACTTGACGTTCAATACCAGTTTTACAGGGAAGGATTTGCTCGTCACCAACCTGCAGGTGAACGACGTACCGTTTGGAGTGGCACCAACTACTAATGCTTTCGTTGCAACCGGAACGAACAGCGCCAGTTTGAGTTATGGGTTTCTCAACGGGCCAGCGGGCGGCGGTGTTAACCTAACCTTTTTGAGCTATACCTTCCCGGTACTAGCGGACAAGGGCAAGATTGCTATCACAGCGACCGGCGGCGGGGTGAATGATATTGTGGACACGCTAGGGCCACTCAACGATGATGGTCAAGGGGCGTTGTCTGGGTTTGGCCTGCGAAACCCTATCTACAACCAAAACGGGGCGTTAGGGGTTGGAGCTGCCTTCGCTGTAAACTTCCTGGATGACAAATTGAATTTCAGCCTGGGTTATCTGGCGAACGGGGCAGGGAGTTTAGGAGCTTACTCTCCCGACAGCGGTTTATTTGGTTCGTCCTATGTAGCCTATGCCCAGCTCACGGGCTATCCCCTGGATAACCTGGGATTGGGATTACTCTACGTGCGGGGCTATAGTGACCCGGCCTTTCCGCTGAATTTGGGCGGGTTTGTGGGAACTCAATCGGTAGATGCGCTGACGGCAGCGGCCCGAGTATCGGCGGATAATTTGGGCTTCCAGTTCAAGTGGCAACCGCTCAAGAACTTCATCTTAGGCGGCTGGTTCGGTGCAACATGGTTCCGGGATGAGGAACGGGGCTTCGATGCGAATGGCACGGCGCTGAACTACGCGCTCGCGTTTGCTTTCCCCGATGTGGGAACGCGGGGGAGTCAAGCCCAGATTGTGGTAGGGGCACCACCCTACCTCAGCGGGAGTAGCGGTTTGGTTGCCAACGGCTTTGTCAACCGCCGCAGTGACGATGTACCCATCCTGCTAGAGGCTTCCTATCGGTTTAAGTTCTCCGAGTATCTCTCCATCACACCCGGTATCATCGCTATCTTCAACCCGGAGGGCAATCGGGAAAACGAAACGGTGCTGGTGGGGGCGATTCGGACGACCTTCAGCTTCTAACACCTCTACTTGAACTCAACGTAGGTTACCCCTCGGCTGTAGAGGGGGTTTTTTTTCTGGATCGCATGGCGGGGCCCCGACCTTAGTTTTGCTCTAAGCTGCTTAGCTACAAAGTGGTCAGGAGCGTTAAGCGGACCGAGCAATGCAACCGTTGCCCGATTACCCATCGCAATGGCAGTGTCTCCTGCAGAACCTAGGGGAATGGCGGGGAACATTTTGCGATGTTTCGCCAACAGGGGAGTGCTTGTCCGAACGCCCGAGCCTGGTGACGTTGGAAGCCTTGGACCAGGGTGCCACCATCCGCCAGAGCATTTGCGTGGATGGTCATGAACGGGTGCTGGTCTATCGCACGCTGGGGCGGGGCATTTTACTGTTTGCTGATGGCGCTTTTTCTAATGGGTCGCTGCAGTGGGGACCGTTTGGGGAATTCGGCGCGGAATTGGGCCTGATCTGGGGAGACCGGCGGGTGCGTTGCGCCATCGTTTACCACAACAGCGTTTTAGACCGGTTAACCCTGATCCAAGAGCAACGGGCCAGCACGGAACCTGTCCCAGGTGGGTATCCACCGGTAACCCAGCTCTACCCGGATTGGCGGACGCCCACGGCGCTCGCGGGTCAACTCACGCTGACCTGGGATGGGAAAACGGCCAACCTGCAGGCGGACATGGAGACCGAGAGGTGGACCTGGACCGGCCAACGCCAAGGAGCAAATTGTTACGAAGGACAAGACCATCGCTTGCTCCAACTGCAACCGGACTTGCAGGTATTTGCGCCGCTGGTTATCGCGCGGGGTCGTGCCTTTGGCCTGGGATTGATATGGCAAGGGCAAGCCCTGTGGCGGCGTTATGATGAGCGGGGTGCCTGGACCGATCTGACCCAAATCCGGCGGGTGCAGTTGGTTGCTACCCCAGGGGAATAGTATGATGGTTTGTAAACGTTTGTTCAACGCTGGGCACTCCCATGACGGACGATCTCCGGGCAGTTCTGGAACTGGCAACGGTGGAGGAGTTACAAGACTTGACGCAAATTTTGTTCAGTCGTCGCTTTAACCCGCTGGACTACCTGTGGACGCCGACGCCGGAGATGGTGCAGTCCCAAGACCGGGAGGCCTGGCTAGATATGCTGGCGGCGCGGTTGCGGTTTCTGGCGGCAGACGGGCTGACGGTGCTGCGGGGTCGGACCGATGAACTGAGCTACCGCGACATCCTGCTGCGGGTGGGTCAATACCTAAAATTGCCCTGTACAGCGGAAATGAGCGTGCAGGATTTGGAGTCGGAGATTTTCCTGCATGTGCTGCAACGGTCGTGGCATCGCCTACCAGCGGAATTGCAGACGGAGTTGGGGCACGAATTGACCGGACCCTGGCAACGGGAAATGGTGCAGGCATTTTTGCAAAAAGGGAGTGTGGTGGCGCTGGGGTCGGTATTGCGGGCGCTCCTGCTGAAAAAACTGGTGCGTTACACAGCCCTTGTCCAGGGGGCGCGGCTGGTCATGGTGCGGGGGATCACGGCGCTGCTCGGACCTGTCCTTTGGGGCTGGTTTTTAGCGGAGTTGGGCTGGAGCGCCATTGCCACAAACTATGGGCGGGTGATTCCGGCGGTATTGACCCTGGCCCAGATCCGGCTATTGCGGGATGAATCGTTAACTTGGGCACCCGCGTAGATTGGTTGGCCATTGGCCTGGGGCTACTGCCGTTTTGGTCGGTGCCAGCCTTGGCCCTGTGGGCTGGTGAGATGGTGACTATTTGGGGACGTCAGGGCTGCGTTTTACTCCGCAACCGGGACACCTGGCAATGGTTGCTTTTGACCGCTGGATTCCTGTGGAGTACGTGGCAATCGCCAGCGCCTAGGGAGGCGTTGCTGGGTCTTGGCAATTTCGTGCCGTTTTTTGCCTTTTTCCTGGCGTTGCGCCCCTATTTGACCCCAACCCGGCTGCAGGTGCTCCTGACCGTCATGGCCAGCACCGGGGTGGCGGTGACAGCGATTGGTCTGCTGCAGGCGACGTTTCCCTATCCCTGGACCCTGACGCTCCTGGGGGTGGAAATGAACTGGCATCCCCGCATTCCCGGACGGGTTGATTCGGTCTTCAGCGACGCCAATGTCATGGCGTCCTACTGCGTGATGGTGTTGTTTGTGCAACTGGGGCTGGCGGTTCAAGCGCCGGCAAAGTCCTGGACGCGCTGGGGCTGGGGGATGGCTGCAGGTTTGACGGGGCTGGCGCTGGTGGGAACCCGCTCCCTCAACGGCCTGCTGGTGGTGTGGCTCCTGGGGCTGGGACTCAGTTTGGCCTATCGGCGCTATGGGTTCAGTGCCTTGCTGCTGCTGCTGGGATTGGCGGTGGTGGGGGCGGGTTGGGATTGGCCAGGCTGGCGAGCGGTCGTCCCGGAGGTGCTATGGGGGCGCATCCCGAAATACCTCAGCGGCCAGGCGGAAGACCCGCGCACCACCCAGTGGCAGATTGCCTGGCAGGCCTTTTGGCAACGCCCCTGGTGGGGCTGGGGATTGCGTGCGTTTCCCACCCTGTATCACCAGGCGACGGGCCGTTGGGTCGGCCATCCCCATAACCTGTGGGTGATGCTGCTGGTGGAAACCGGGGTTTGGACCACGCTGGGGTTCACCTATCTGGTGGGACGGGTAGTGGTCCAGGCGTGGCGCCACTGGCGACAGGACCCCCAGCCCTGGTACGGAGCGATGGGATTGGCCTTTATCGGCGTGACGTTATTCCATATGCTGGATGTAACGTTGTTCGATGGGCGGGTCAACGGTTTGGCGTGGCTGCTTTTGACAGGCTTGGCCGGCGCGCGAGGCCACAAAAGTCCGCCGGATGGCGGCGCAGGTTGCTCATCGCCGTCCTCTTGGGAATAACTATTGGACTGCTCGGGCCAGGTACGCACTGGCTCATTCCTCGGATTCAGCAGTGGGAGTCCCTGGCGGGGTTTGTGGGCACGCTGGCGGAAGTGTTGGCCGGGGTGCTGGGGTTTACGATTTCCGCGGTGGCGATTGTGGTGCAGTTAAGCGCCGAGCGCTTCAGCCCCAAGGTCACTGAGCTGTTTTTGCGCGAGCGCGTCAATTGGCTGACTATCCTGTTTCTCATCCTGGCCAATCTCATCAGCGTTTGGAGCACGCTGGCCTTTGCCTTTGACCCCATGCCCTTTGGGTTGGTGGCCCTGAATTTGCTGTTGGGGAGTTTGTCGTTTATTGTTTTGATCCCTTACTTCATCTTTGTGCTGGACTTTTTGCAACCGGCCTCCATCATCCAAAATTTGGAGCGGCAAGTCCGCCGGGGGATCATGCAAAAACTGAGCAAACTCACGTTCCCCGAGGTGATTCACCGCAACCACCACCACTGTCTTTCGGCCCTAGGGGAATTTCGCTCGATTGCCATTAGCGCCATCCACCAGCGAGACCAGGCCATTGTTTTGGGGTGTTTGGAGAGCCTGCGGGATTTGGCTCTTTTTTACGGGGAGCACAAGCTCCAGTTGCCGGAGGCCTGGTTTCGCCTCACGCCCGCCGTCTATAAAGACCCCGATTTTATCTCCGTTGACGCCACAAAACTGCGGGAAATCGAGAAACAACGCCTGTGGCTGGAGGTCAAAATCCTGCGGCAGTACCAGGGCATTTTGACCAACTCCCTCCTGGTCTCGGCGGAAACCTGCACCTTGGTGGGCATTTGCACGCGGGAAATTGGCGAGCAGGCGCTGGATATGGGCCGTACGGAGGTGGTGCATTTGACGGTGAAATTCTTTAACACCTACCTGCGGGCGGTGCTTAACCAGCGGGATATTCGCGCTGGGTACAACCTGATCAAGCAATACCGGCTGTTGGCGGAACAAGCGCTGCTTCAGGGGTTTGATGCGATTGCCATCGAAATGGCCCAGCACTTCCGCTACTACAGTCTGATTGCCCACAAAACCGGCCTGTATTTCCTGTGCGAAGTGTTTGCCTACGACTTGGGCCAGCTGGTGCGCACCTGTGCGGAATTGAACGCCCACACCCACCAGCAATTGCTGGAGATTTTCCTCAAAGTGGACCAGGACCCCGAAAGCGAGCAGCAGGAGCAGTCGTCGCGGGGGGTGCGCAAATCCCAGGTGAAATTGGCCGCCTACTACCTCAGCCGCGGCCAGCGGGAATGGGCCGAACTCATTTTCCAAGACATGCAGCACGAACCCTACAGCCGCGTGCAAATCATCTATGAAGAGCTGCTGACCACTAGCGAAGACTTCTGGGAGTTTACCGACCGGGGCGAGAGTTTTTACTACCTCGAGCCGGAACTCCACCCCTACCTGCGGGAATTCTTCAGTTGGTTCGCCCCGCCAGCAACTCTGCTTCCGGGATGATTTCGTAATCTGCCGGCTCAATCAGGGATTGACCGGTCATCTCCGGCGGCTGGGGCAGCCCCAGGATCTGCAACACTGTCGGTGCCACATCGGCCAGACGTCCTTCCTGGCGGAGTCTCACATGGCCCCCGTGCCCGGGAATTTTCGCGCCTTCCCCTTCCACCACAATGAAAGGCACCGGATTGGTGGTGTGAGCGGTCCAGGGATGGCCCTGTTCGTCCGCCATCACCTCAGCGTTGCCGTGGTCTGCCGTGATGAGCACCGTTGCCCCCACGCGACTAGCCGCCTCCAGGACGCGCCCCACGCAGTGGTCTACCGTTTCAATCGCCGTCACCGCCGCCGCCATGTGCCCCGTGTGCCCCACCATATCGGGATTGGCGTAATTCACCACGATGAAGTGATAGGCTCGTGAGGCTAGGGCCTCCACCACCCTGTCTGTAACCGCTTCCGCCGCCATGGCCGGGGCTAAGTCGTAGGTCGCCACCTGCGGGCTGGGGACCATCACCCGGTCTTCCCCCTCAAACGGCTGTTCGCGCCCGCCGTTGAAGAAATAGGTGACGTGGGCGTACTTTTCCGTCTCGGCGGTGCGAAATTGCTTCAGGCCGTGCCGGGCAATCACTTCCCCCAACAGGTTGTTGAGATTTTGCGGCGGAAACACCACCGGCAGCCCCAAGCTGGGGTCGTATTCCGTCAGGGTCACCACGTCCAAAGGTTCGATCCGCTGGCGAGGAAACCCTTGAAACGCTGGGTCGACAAACGCCCGCACCAGTTGCCGCATCCGGTCGGGGCGAAAGTTGAAAAACACCACCCCATCTCCGGCCTGAATCGCGCCAGGAGCCAACCGCACCGGCGGGATAAACTCGTCCGTCACCCCATCCTGGTAACTCTGGCGGAGCAGTTCCATGGCGGAGATCCCCTTGCCCGGCCCGTCGGTGGTCATGACCTGGTAGGCCGCTTGCGTCCGTTCCCAGCGCTTGTCCCGGTCCATCGCGTAATACCGCCCGCTTACTGTGGCAATGGCACCGCTCCCCAAGTGGTCCAGATACGCCTGCACTCGCCCCAGGTATTCCTGCCCCGCCGTTGTCAGGGTGTCTCGCCCGTCCGTGATCGCGTGGACGCGCACCCGGTCAAACCCTTGGGCCTGGGCAAAGTCCAGTAACGCCAGCAGGTGGTCCAGGTGGGAATGCACCCCACCGGTGGAACACAATCCGACCAGATGCAAGTTGCCGCCCCGTTGGTGCAGCCGCTGCGCTAAACCCAGTAGCACGGGATGGCGCAGAAGCTCGCCAGCGGCCACCGCATCGGAAATGCGCACAAATTCCTGGGGAACGACTCGGCCTGCACCTAGGTTCAAATGCCCCACCTCCGAGTTACCCATCTGTCCCGCCGGCAATCCCACATCCCGGCCCGAAGCCTGCAAGAGCGTGTGGGGGTAGAGGTGCCACAGGCTGTCCATAACCGGTGTCGCCGCCTGGGCAATGGCATTGGCCGTCGGGTCTTCTCGGTACCCCCAACCGTCCAGGATCACCAACACAACTGGGGCCGTGGGATGGGACATAGGCAGCTCTCGTGCGCGATGGATGCTGCTCTCCATAATACTACTCCCAAGGCGGCACCCAGATTCGAACTGGGGAATGAAGGTTTTGCAGACCTCTGCCTTACCACTTGGCTATGCCGCCAGCTATTTGGCTATGGTAGCATGGGGGCTTGGCTGCTAGGGGACATCATGGCGGGCTGCTTTATTTCCCTCGAGGGCATCGAAGGTGCCGGCAAAACCACCCAGATGCACCGGCTGGCTGCTTGGCTCCAGCGCCTGGGCTATAGCGTCTTGACCACCCGCGAACCCGGCGGCACCGCGCTAGGTCAATCCCTGCGGTCCTTGCTGCTGCATCACGTGCTCCCCGAGCGCAGCGAGTTACTCCTGTACGCCGCCGACCGGGCCGCCCACGTCGCCCAGGTCCTGCAACCCGCCCTGCAACGACAACAGGTGGTCCTATGCGACCGCTATACCGACTCGACGGTGGCCTACCAGGGGTACGGGCGGGGCATGGACCTCCACCTCATCGAGCAAGTCAACGCCATTGCCACCGGCGGCCTCATGCCCGATTTGACCCTGTGGTTGGATGTGCCGGTGGAAGTCGGACTCCGGCGGGTGCGGGGGCGGGGCGCCCTCAACACCATCGAACAAGAGTCCCTGGCCTTTCACGAGCGCGTGCGCCAGGGGTATCAGGCCCTTGCCGAGCAGCATCCCCAGCGCATTTGCCGGATTGATGCCGCATCGGACACAGAAACCGTTTTCAAACAGATTCAGGCGGCGATTGAGGGTCGCTGGAGTGCCCATGCCAGCGAATGCCAATAAACAAGTCGTACAGAAAGCTCAGGAAACTGCGGGAATCCTCCCATAACCCCAGCGTCTGCGGCGACCCATGGGCCGTCAGTGTGGGTTTCATCAGGTGGTACACCCGCTGGTAGTGATACCAGGGAATCGAAGGCCAGAGGTGGTGAATCAAGTGATAGTTTTGGCCTAGGATTAACCAGTTCCAAAGGCGGCTGGGATAGACCCGCGCATTGGTCCAGCGGCCCCGCTCGCGAAATGGCCGGTGGGGCAAGTAATCAAAAAACAATCCCAGCGCCAGTCCCACCACCAGCGCCGGCGAAAACCAAAAATTCATCAGGTAGCCCAAAAAGCCGTAGTAGCAGGCGGCCCCAATCACCCCCGCTACAATCAACCGGCTGATGCCCCATTCCCACAGGTCATTGCCCTGCCACAACCGCCGCCGGAAGAAGTAGATCTCGTGGTAGAAAAACCGTGCGGCGATCAACCACAGCGGCCCGCCGGTGGAGACAAAGTGGTCCGGGTCATTTTTCGGGTCGTTGACGTGGGCGTGGTGCTGCATGTGGACGCGCGTAAATACCGGGAACGTAAACCCCAACATCAAAGCGCTCACATGGCCCATCGCTGCATTGAGCCACCGATTTTGGTGCGCCGCCTGGTGGGACGCATCGTGGATCACCGTCCCCGCTAAATGCAACGCCAGCACATTACACCCAAAACACAACGGCGGCCACCAGTCCCAGCACCAGTACCCCAACGCTGAACTCACCGCCAAGCCCAACGCAAGACTGAAAATGGCCAAGGTGGGATTCCAATAGTTCCCAGGCGCAACCAGGTACTCCTTCGGCGGCAGATGCAACACCGGCGGCGCAACCATGAACGCAGCTCCTCCAAAAAATAGTCGAGTTACCCCAATTGTTTACTATAGGACAGAATGAGAAATAACATGAAGTTTTGTTAATGGGTGGAGCGGAGGCCGTGCTAGAGTGGGAGAGCGAGGGTGGGAGTGAGACAATGACGGCAATTTCCGAGCCTTACGGGGAGCGGCTCATTCGCGAGGCCAAGCTCATCACCTTTCCCAACCCGCGTCCAGGGCGGCGGTATTGGATTCACATCACGCTGCCGGAGTTCACCTGCAAATGCCCCTTTTCGGGCTATCCCGACTTCGCCACGATTTATCTGGACTACATCCCCAACCAAAAGCTGGTGGAACTCAAGTCCATCAAGCTTTACATCAACAGTTATCGGGACAAACAGATTTCCCACGAGGCGGCGGCCAATCAAATCCTGGATGATTTTGTGGCAGCGGTGGAACCTCTGGCGGTGCAATTGAAGGCGGACTTCAACCCGCGCGGCAACGTGCATACGGTGGTGGAAGTGGTGTACCCGGATTCACCAACGGGGAAATTGTCGGAGCAGTTGCTCCACCTGGTCGGCGGGCAGGGGCCGGCAGAATAAAAAGCCTTGGGCGTAACGACAGTTGAGGGTCTCTAACAGTTGGCGCTGGGCGGCAGTCTCCACCCCTTCGGCGGTTACCTCCATCTGTAGGCTCCGGGCTAGAGTCATGATCACCCGCACGATTTCCTCCGATTCCCGGTCTTGCCCTATCTGGGACACAAAGGACCGGTCAATCTTGAGATGGTCAATGGGAAACCGATGCAACCGGCTCAGGGACGAATGACCCGTACCGAAATCGTCAATGCAGGCACGGACCCCCATCGTCTTGAGCTGGCGCAGCACCGTCGCCGCCGCATCGGAACTGGCCAGCACTGTCTCGGTAATTTCTAAACACAGGCACGCCGGCGGTAAACCGGTCGTCGCCAGGATTTCCTGTACCTGCCTCACCAGATGCGGATCCAGGAACTGTCGCCCCGACAGGTTGACGCTCAGGCGTACCGTCGCCATGTCGGGCCATTCGGTTTGCCACCGCCGCATTTGCCCGCAGGCCTCCTGGAGCACCCATTGTCCCAGTGGGAGAATGAGACCGGTTTCCTCCGCCAGGGGGATAAATTCCGTCGGCGACACCCAGCCCCAGTCGGGATGGAGCCAGCGCACCAGGGCCTCGAGGCCGGCCAAGCAACCGCTCGCCAAGTCAATGATGGGTTGGTAGTACAACTGGAGTTCCCCCCGGTCCATCGCCCGACGCAGATCGGTCTCCAGTTGTAGGGTGCGCAGGGCCGCCCTGTGCATTCCCTGGTCGAACACCACCGTACAAGCTTTGCCTCGGGATTTGGCCTGATGCATTGCCACGTCCGCATCCCGCAGGATCTCCTCTGGACAGCGATACGGGCCTGGACCCAGCACGATGCCAATACTGACGCTGGTGAAGACCTCCAGCCCGTTGTGTCCGACGGGAAACGGCTGGCGAAAGGCGTGATGAATCCGCTCCGCCACTTGGCAGGCTTCGGCCACGCCGGTGATGCCGCGAAGCAGGACGGCAAACTCATCGCCTCCAAACCGAGCCAGCAGGTTCTTTGGCGTCACACACTGGCGCAACCGCTGGGCAATCATCACCAGCAGCTCGTCTCCAGCCATGTGTCCCAGACTGTCGTTGACCACCTTAAACCGGTCTAAATCCAGAAACAGCACCGCAAAATGCAGGGGCGGTTCGGATATTTGCAGGGCCGCCGTCAGTTGTTCCCAAAACAGGGCACGGTTGGCCAGGCCAGTCAAGGCGTCGTGGGTGGCATCGTGACGCAGGCGAGCTTCCGTCTCCTTGCGGCGGGTGATGTCCGTTAGGGAACCAGCCATGCGATAGGCTTGTCCATCCGTGTCCCGCACCGCCAAGCCCCGGCACAGCACCCAGCGATAACGCCCATCGCGGTGAGCCAGCCGGTGTTCGCTCACAAAATAGTCCGTCAATCCCGACAGGTGGGCCGCCAGTTCGTTGCGCACTCGCTCCCGGTCCTCCGGGTGAATCCGGCTGATCCACTCATCGGGGTTGGGGCTGAGTTCGCCCGGTTGGTAGCCCAGCATCTCCAGCCAGCGTCCCGAGAAGTACATCTCGTTCGTGGTCAAATCCCAGTCCCACAGCCCATCGTTAGCTCCCTGGAGCGCCAGCGCATAGCGTTCTTGGGTCTCCCGCAGCGCCTCCTCCACCCGTCGTCGTTCCGTCAGGTCGCTGAACGTACAAAGCACCTGGGATACCCGGCCCTGGTCATCGAACTGGGGTTCCGCTGTGACCAGCAGCCACACCCGGTCTTGCCGTTGTTGGCGGTACACCCCCAGCAGCACATTGCGTACCCTTTGCCCTGTGGTTAACGCGCGCCATACCGGCCATTCCTGGGGGGGTAACGGTTGCCCCCGTTCATCAATTACATTCCAGTGCTGGCCCTGCAGCCCATATTGCTCTAACTGGCGGGCGGTGACCCCGAGAATGTCCAGGGCGGCCCGGTTGCTCAAGAGATGTTCCCCTTGCGCACCCCACAGTTGCACGCCGACATGCAAGTCTTCGATGAGCCGGCGAAAGCGGTCTTCACTTCGGCGCAATTCAGCCTCCAACCGGCGCTGCTCCGTCACATCCAGGCCCACAAACACGGCGGCTTGCCCTTGCCGGTACTTCTGGGCAATAACCCAATAGTTGTGCGCCGCCATGCGCAATTCCGTCGCGCATCGCAGGTAGGGGTCGGGGTCGGCAAACACCCGCCGCACAAAAGCCTCAAATCCTGGATGCGGGTAAAGAAACCCCACCGGTTGCCCTGGAAAGGCTGTCACCGGCAAATTCAGCGCGTGGGCCAACTGGCGGTTTACCCCCAGGTAATGCAGGTCTTTCCCAATCCAGGACACCATGCCCGGAAACGCATCCAGCACCATCTGCAGTTCCTGGCGGTCCATACCCCCGGCGGTGGCGAGCGCTGTCACATCCAAGACCCAGCCCCAGCGTTGGCCGTGCCAGACCTGGCCATGCACCCAGACCTGCCGCAGCGTCCCGTTGGGCAAAATCCAGCCGTGTTCCACGTGTAAAACCGTGTTTTCGACCGCCAACCACTGCTCCCAAGCGTATCGCACGTCTCCCTGTTGCGACGGTGGTATCTTCTGTAACCAGTCCGCCAGGGTACAGGCGCATTCCCCGCAACTCAAACCTAATTTCTCCTGTAACAGCGGGTTACATTCGAGCCGACCTTCAGCCCACCGCCACAGGCCCCAAACCTCCACACCCGTTGCCGCCATGGCCCATTCTGGCGCTTGCTGCTCCCATGTTAACCGTACCCCCGGCCTTCTCCCAATATCAACAATTGCTACACCGTGCGAAATTTTATTGCAAAACCCCAGCGCTTCAGCAACGGATTTCTCATTTACCCGGACAATGCGAAACGAGAACGTTGTGGAGTGTAGTAGCGATGACCCAATCCACGTCTGCCCACAATTTGGGCATCAGTGATTTTTCGCCCCAGGACCGGATTGAGTGGCGCAGCCCCGCCGACACCGACTTCATCATTCGCGCCGCCTACCGGCAAGTCTTGGGCAACGACTATTTGATGAGCAGTGAGCGGCTGACCTACGCCGAATCCCAATTGCGCAACGGCAACATCACCGTGCGAGAGTTTGTGCGGGCGCTGGCCAAATCCGAGCTGTATAAACAAAAGTTTTTCTACCCGAATTCCAACAACCGCTTCATCGAGTTAAATTACAAGCACCTGTTGGGCCGCGCCCCCTACGACCAGAGCGAAATTGCCTACCACCTCGACCTGTACCACAAACAGGGCTACGACGCGGAAATTGACAGCTACATTGACAGCCCGGAATACGCCGCCAACTTTGGCGAAAATAGCGTGCCAACCTACCGGGGCTTTTGGACGCAACCGGGCCAAAAGGTGGTCGGGTTTACCCGCATGTTCCGGCTGTACCGGGGTTATGCCAACAGCGACCGAGCGCAACTGGAACACGCTATGCCCCGCCTGAACTGGGAACTCGCCCGGAACAAAGCCAGCACGGTTGTTGCGCCGTCGGGGGTCAATGACGCCTGGGCCTACCGCCCGCCCCAAAATTTCGTCTCCCAATCGCGCCAAGGTCCAACGCTGGGGCAAGACACGCGCATGTACCGGGTGGAAGTGGTTGGTCTGGCTGGACCCGGCTATCCCAAGGTGCGGCGGGTGACCACAACGTTTCTAGTGCCTTACGACCAGCTTTCCCAGCGCCTGCAACAAATCCAGCGGCAGGGGGGACGGATTGCGGGGGTAACGCCTGCATAAAGTGACCAAAGGGGGAGTAGAGAAATCCTATTCCCCCTTCATCGAACCATCAAAAGCAAAGCCGACTTATCTGTGCTGGTCATCCGTTGGGTCTTGGGGCCAAGCCTTGTTTTCTAAAAAACTAAGCTAACTTAGCTACGGCAATCCTCAAGCAGGTTGGAACAGGGGCCAGGGATTAGGAAAGGCAAACTTTTGATAGCTCAAGGCAAACTCAAATAACCACTTGACAACTGAACATGAACCTAGCCTGTACCAACAACTCCTGAGACACAGCTTCCACCAGATTTTCACTCACCATTCCGCTGTATCTTGACCATCACACGGACCTACGAAAGTCCTCGACTCCTTGGGATTTATCGCTATAGCTAAGCTGCTTTAGTTTGTCAGAGAGAAGAGAGAAAACCCAAAGGCGGGGCCGTGCGCTGGGACTCAAGGGCTGACAACCATAGATGGCTTGGCTATAAAAGCAGTCAGTTTGTCGCAGCCAAGAATTGGGGCTGGCAGCTCAGGGATTTCAGCCGTCACCCATGTCAAGCATTCTGTGCTCAGCTATAGCCACAAACTAGATGAAGCCGTCCTACGGCCTCAGCTCAGGACCTGTTATGCATAAGCAACCTCTGCGAACTTCCTTAAAATAAAGGGGCGGATATGGACAGGTATCCATGTGGCAAAAATTACAGCGACCGACCTGTGAATTGCGCTGGGGCTGGGGACGTTTTCTGCTCAAGTTTGCCAACGGATTGGAAATCCAAGGGCGACAAGAGCAATTGACGGCTCTGACATTGCTGGTCTTGGCTTACCTGGCGACGCCATCTCCCCCCACGCTACCACCTGAATCGTCCGGCGAGATGGTTCCCGTGGACGAATCCTTGCCGGCACCCCCGCGCTATCACCTGCAATTGACCGGTTTGGCGCCGGCGCTGCACCTGACGCTCCAGGAACTCTACGACTTGGCCTGGGTGTTGGAAGCGGCCCGCACGCCTCGCTTTCCTTGGTGGCAACAACTGGCCGGATGGCTAGCGCTGGGAACCGGGTTAGCCGTGGCTATTGTCTTAGCTCGCATTCCTCGCCCGGTGGAAGTGCAAGTAGTGACGCCCTTGCCGCCAAAACGCGAGAAATCAGCACCTAAAGCGCCGGCATCGCTACCACCGCCGCCCCCTGCATTGACTTTGGAGAAGGTCACCGCGCTGCCGCCGCCTGCACCACCGCCGCCAGTTCCGAAACCACAAACTCAAGCCAACCCGAAGCTTGCTCCCCAAACATCACCACCGCCAGAACTGCACGGCATCCAGCGCTATTTCCAGCAACGGTGGCAACCCCCAGACACGTTGCAACAGCCTTTGACCTACCGGTTGGTCGTCACGCCGACGGGCGCTCTCAGCCGGATCGTTCCCCTATCACCGGAAGCGGGACTGTTTCTCGACCAGACGCCCATGCCGCTTGTCGGGGAAACGTTCATGGGTGCCATTCCCAAGACGGCGCAGTTGCAAGTGGTGTTGGAACCAAGTGGACAGGTGCGGGTGTGGTTCGAGCAGTGGGTGGATTAACTGATCGTCAGCACCAGCTTGCCCATGAACCCTCCCTGTTCCAACTGGCGGTGGGCGGCAACCGCTTCGGTCAAGGGATAGGTGCGGGCGACCTTGACGCTCAAATGACCTTGGTCCACTAGGGCCGCCAGTTGCTCCAAAATACCGGTCTGGCGGATTTGCTCCTCCAGGAGATTGGCGGTCTGGGGCGTGAGCATGAGCGTGTAGCCAATCGTTAAATTGCGTTGGCGCGCCGTTTCCCAACCGGCACCCTGGGCGGGGGGTTGCAACAGCGTGACCAGGCGACCGTAGTACCGCACCGCTTTGGGGGTTTGGTGGAAGGTCTCGCCGCCAACGGTATCCAAGGCCAAATCCACGCCTTTGCCCTGGGTCTGGTACTGCACCGCCTGAGCAAAATCCGTCTCCCGGTAGTAAATCACCCCGTCAGCCCCCAGGATTTGCGCAAATTGCCCTTTTTCCAAGGAACTGACCGTGGTGAGCACCTGCGCGCCCCGGTGTTTAGCTAGTTGAATCGCCACATGCCCCACACCTCCGGCGCCCGCATGAATCAAAACCGTTTCGCCGGCTTGGAGTTGTCCCCGGTCGTACAGGGCTTCCCAGGCGGTAATCCCTACCAGGGGCAAGGCAGCAGCTTCCACAAAATCGAGCCGTTGGGGTTTGGGAGCCAGGGCTGTTTCTGGCAGGACAATGTACTCGGCATAACTGCCGGTCATACCCCCCAAGCCCCCGTAGCAGTAATAGACAGCTTGCCCTGGACGCACGCGGGTAACTTGGGAACCGCAGGCAATGACCACACCGCTCCCATCGCAGCCCAGAATGGCGGGTTGACCCGGCTGGAGTAACATGCCCCGGCGGCGCAGTTTGGTATCAATCGGGTTGACGCTGGCTGCTTTGATTTGCACAAGCACCTGGTTGGGAAATTGGATGTCCGGGCGGGAAACCGATTGGTAAGCGAGAACTTCCGGTTCGCCAGGAGTCGTCATGACAATGGCAGCCATGGACATAGGCATCCTCCGGCACGATTTGGTTAACCTATTATCGGTCAAGCCCGTAGCGGCGACGGCCCTTCCCTTAAACTGGTAAATTGGTGCCTAAAGCCGTTGGCCCATGATGACCCAATCCCCGACCACAGAACTGGAGCAGGAAGGGTTGCTGGCGCTGCAACAGTTGCCGGACCCGGAACCCCCTTTGGAGCATTGCCCGCCGTCGGTGGCCGGGAAGTTGGATTTGTTGCTGCTGGCGATTGAAGCGCTGGACTACAACGCCGCAGAACTGATGGTGATGGTGGTCAAGGAATTGGAACTGACGCGGGTGATTCCCAACCGGGTGACGCTGTGGCAACTGCGGGGGGCCAATCCCTTGCGCCGGGCCTACAATCGCCGGTTGCTCACCCTGAATCAGGCGCGGGCGCTGGTGCTGGTGCTGGTGTACCTAGCCAAACGATTGACCATTCTCATCCGGCAACTGCTCCTGGCGGCAGAACAACTGCAACAACATCACCTATCCCTGGCGCATCACCCTCGTTTGCATGACTATTGCCAGCGGTTTCGCAGCCACTTCCGCAAACGTATGAACCTGCGCCGGGAACGTCTCCAGGTTTACCGGGACGACGAGCGGTTGAATCTGCTGGCGATGGATCTGTTGAACCAGTTGTTGTTTTGCACGGGCACCTGCGGGGCACAGCGGCTCTGGGCGAGTTTGTTTGCGGGGGATGTGCTGTGAGTACGGTGGTGCGGGAATACCGGTTGCCCCATTGCACGTTGGTCTTGGAAGGCTTTAGTACCCAGATTGGCGGGCCGCTGGCGGTGCTGGTGCAAATGGATTGCTATTTGCCGGGGCTGGACCATCCCATGCGGGGGGGTCGGGAACTGCTGGAGCATTTATCCCGCACCGTAAGCGAGTATGTACAGAATTTGTTGAGTTACCGGGAACCCCGACCGGTGCATCCCCACGGGCCGGTGGCCTTGGAACCTGTTGCCCATAACCTCCACCGGTTGCGCGTCCACCCCGAACTACTACAAGACGCGCGGGAGCCGGTGCAGTTGGATTTGACCACGATTCAATTGTTTGACCTGACGGAAGCGTGCGACCAGGGCATGAGCGACCCGCAAACGCTCCCGGATTGGCGGTTCGATTTGACGCCCCGCATCCCCCGCACGGTGAAATTGGCGCAACAGGCCGTCCCGGTAGGCATGGGATTAGCGACGCTGGGGGCAGCGGCCTTGGCTTTTGCCTTACTACCAGCACCCAAAGTGGAACCGCCTCGCGAGTGGAAGGAGACGCCAGCGCCGGCGACCGAAGCCCAACCTCAACCGACACCCCCTGCACCATCACGTCCCACGCCGCAGGCCAGTCCTTCCCCAAGTCCTACGCCCATGGCAAGTCCCACAGTAGTTCTCGACCCAACGGAATACAACCGGCTACTGGCCGTGCTGTACGACGAACTGGACAAGGCCTGGACCGAACGGATTACCCAGGACATGAGTTTTCGGGTGCAGGTGAACCGCGAAGGAAAAATTGTCAACTTTATCCCCTTGGACCCTCCCACTGGCGAAGAGAAGTTACTGCCCCTGGAAAAACTCCGGCAACCTGGCGCACCCGTTGCGGAATTTCTCGTGGTGTTCAAGGCGTCAGGGGCGTTAGAAGTGGGCGCCTACTAAAGGCTGGTATAGCTTTGTTGAAGGGATGGTGGGAAAACCAAGGACGGGGCTGCGCCCTGCGACCCAAGACATGACAAGTTTGGATAACTTAGGTATAGCGCTCGTTGACCAACAAAGGTAGCTTGGCTGTAACCCAAGTACCAGTGGTGTCGTCGCCAAGCTCTAAGGCTAAACTGGGGGCAGAAACAGATGCCAGCCCGTTATGACCGTCTCACGGATCATTTTTGACCCGGAAAAAGAGAAAAGTGCAGCGCCGGACACCTGTGTGGTCTGTGGGCTGGGCAGTTTAGGACAGTATTGCGTGGTGAATCTGAAGGCATTTGGCATTCGCGTCATCGGTATTGACCTGAACCGACCCCAGCACTGGGAAGTGCGGCAATTAGACACGCTGTTGGACGGGTTGATCCTGGACGATGCCCGCAATCGCGATGTCCTGGAGCGTGCCGGCGTAACTCAAGCGCGAGCGGTCTTGGCGGTGACCAACGACGAGCGGGTGAATATCCAAATTGCCTTTGCTGCGCGCTTGCTGAGTCCCCAGGTGCGGCTGGTCATTCGTTCGGCCAAGCAGAATCTGACGGAGTTGTTGGGGCACGAATTGCACAATTTTGTGGCCTATGAACCGACCCAGATTTCGGCGGCGGCCTTTGCCTTAGCAGCCCTGGGAGAAGACATCATCGGGTTTTTTCGGGTTGGGGAGCAGTTATTTCAAGTCCACCGGCGGGTCATCTCACCGCAAGACCCCTGGGCCAACCGGCGCAGCTTACACGAACTCTACAGCCGCAGTCGCAAAGTGTTGGGGTATCAGTCAGTCACTCGTCCCACCCCGCCCGATGAACTCTACCTCTTTCGCTGGGACCCAGAAACCCTAGTGTATCCCGGCGACACCCTGATCACGGTGGAGTTGCAATCGGCGACCCGTTTAAGTCCAGTACGAACGCCGGCAACCCGCCCCACGACTCGCTGGCAATGGCCGGAGTGGTTGCGCTGGCGAAACTGGCAGGAGCGGTTCAAAACCTGGTGGGACAAAGGGGGAACCCATCGGGTAGCGCTCGTAGTGGCCGGATTAATGCTCACCCTGCTGGTCACTGGCACGGTCCTGTACGACCTGTACTACCCCGAATTGCAATTCCCCGACACCTTTTACACCACCATGATTCTGTTGCTAGGGGGGTTTGGGGATGTTTTCGGCGGCTTAGGACGGTTTGAATTGCCTTTGCCTTGGTGGTTACGGCTGTTGAGTTTGGGGTTAACGCTCACCGGCATTGCCTTTACGGGGGTGATTTACGCCCTGTTGACGGAAAAACTGCTGGCGACCCAGTTTGAATTTCTCCAGCGCCGGCCGCCTGTGCCACCCCAGGGCCACGTAGTGATTGTCGGTTCCGGTCGGGTAGGGCAAAGAGTCGCCGGGCTATTACAGGAATTTCGCCAGCCGTTGGCGGTGTTGACCTCCCAGGAAGTGGGCAATGAAGTATTACCACAACTCCCAGTGCTGAGCGGCCCCCTGCTGACCCTGCTCCCCAAAGCCAACCTGGCGACGGCCAAAAGCATTGTGACGGTGACGGATGACGAACTGGAGAACCTGGAAATTGCCCTGCGGGCGCGGGAGACCAACATCCACAGCCACTTGGTGATCCGCACCTACGACCCCCTGTTTAGCGAGAATGTGCGACGGCTATTCCCGTTTGCCCAAGTCCTGTGCGCCAATGAACTGGCCGCCGAAGCCTTTGCCGCTGCTGCCTTTGGGGAAAACATCCTGGGATTGTTTCGGCTAGAGGGGCGCACGATTTTGGTGGTGGAGTATCGCATCGAAGCCGGGGACACGCTTGACGGGCTGATCCTGGCGCAGGTGGCCTACGGGTACGGTGTGGTGCCGGTGTACTACTATTCCCAACAAGACCAGGAAGCCCGCACCATGCCCTCGGATGATTTGCGGTTGCACCCAGGCGATCAGCTCGTCGTGCTGGCCACCAGTCGCGCCTTGCAGCGGGTGGAACGGGGAGAGCGCTTGCCGCCGCGCTATCAGGTGCGCGTGGAAAAGGCCCTCAGCCGGGAAGCCCTATTTTACGGGGGAAACGTGATTGCCCAGGTCACTGGTTTCGACCTCAAACGCTGCCGCGACGTGATGGAACAGTTGCCCTGCTTGTTGCCCGAACCTATTTACCGGCATCAGGCCCAGCGACTCGTGCGGGAACTGGCCAAAGTCCAAGTCACCAGCCGGCTTATTCCACCCCCGCCGGAACGTTAAACGCTCTGGGTGTAGCCCCGTTGTCGCAGTTGTTGCACAAAAAATTCCTCCAGCGATTGCCGCTCCAGGTTCAGGCTGATAATTTCGCCGCCAATTCCTGCCACATGCTGCACGAATTCCGGCAGTGAGCGGCGCAGTTGCCCTTGCCAAAATCCCCCTTGGTACTCCAGTTGGTCTAACCAGGGAGCTAGGTCTTCCTGTGTGCCGCCGCGCCCGCGTACGTGGTAGGTGTGGCCCGTGCCCAGTAATTCCGCCAGCGTGCCCACCGCTAACAATTCCCCCCGCGCCAAAATAGCAATCCGGTCGCACAGTTGCTCCACATCCGACAAGATATGGGTGTTGAAAAAAATCGTTTTGCCCTGGTGTTTCAACTGCAAGATAATTTCCCGCACCTGGTAACGCCCTAGGGGGTCCAACCCCGACATGGGTTCATCCAGTAAAACCAAATCCGGGTCATTGACCAGCGCCTGGGCCAGGCCAATCCGCTGCAACATCCCTTTGGAATAACGACGGAGCGTTTTTTTGCGAGCCGCCGACTGGGCCAAACCCACCAAATCCAAGAGTTGGGGCAAACGCTGTTTTTGGACAGATGGGGGCACTTGATGCAACGTGGCCATCAATTCCAAGCACTCCCAGCCCGTCAGCGATTCATACAAATAGGGGTTTTCTGGTAAATAACCAATCCGTGCCTTGACCAGCCGGTCCCCCAGTGGTCGTCCCAGGACCGTGCCCCCGCCGGCGGTTGGGCGAATAATCCCCAAAACCAATTTCATAAACGTGGTTTTCCCCGCCCCATTTGGCCCGAGCAACCCAAAGGTTTCGCCCCCATAAACCGTCAAACTCACGCCGTTGAGGGATGTAATTTTCTGAGTTAACCAAAAACCGGTGCGATAGGTTTTGGTCAGGTGCTCTGTTTGTAAAACGGTGACAGGCATCCCTGGAGCCGCGAGCCGAATCGCCTCCTATTGTACCGCCGGTGGTATAGTCGAAAAAGTCCTGTTATGAATTGGCCATGACCCCCCGTGACACCTACCTGCTCAAAAGCACCCGCAAGCTACCTTTGCCCCGGCCTCCCGTCTGGATGATGCGGCAAGCCGGGCGGTACATGCGGGCCTACCGGGAGTTGCGGGAACGGTATCCCAGTTTTCGCCAGCGCTCCGAGACTCCCGAATTGGCGGTAGAAATTTCCTTGCAGCCCTTCCGCGCCTTTGCCCCCGATGGAGTCATCTTGTTTTCCGACATTCTCACACCCTTGCCGGGGATGGGGATTGATTTTGACATCATCGAAAGTCGCGGCCCCATCATTGACCCCCCCATCCGTACTGCTGAACAAATCCGGCAATTGCGCCCCCTCGAACCAGCGGTTTCGCTGCCGTTTATCGGCCAAATTTTACGCACATTGCGGGCAGAGATTGGGGATAGAGCGACGCTGTTGGGATTTGTGGGCGCTCCCTGGACCTTGGCCGCCTATGTCGTCGAAGGGCAAAGCTCCAGAGATTACACCGTGATCAAGTCCCTGGCCTACCATGAACCCCAGGTGCTGCACCAATTGCTGGGTTTTTTCGCCGAACAAATTGCCACCTACGTCATCTATCAAATTGAACAGGGCGCGGAAGTCGTGCAAATTTTTGATTCGTGGGCCGGGCAATTGTCGCCGTTGGACTACCGCACCTTTGTCTTGCCCTATCAACAAAAGCTGGTGCAAAAAGTTAAAGCGGTTCACCCCGAAACGCCCTTAATTCTGTACATCTATGGCAGCGGGGCGATTTTGGAATTGATGGCCCAAAGTGGGGTAGATGTCATTAGTTTGGATTGGACGGTGGAAATGGGGGCAGCACGGCGACGGTTGGGGGATCTGTGCGTGCAGGGGAATCTGGACCCTGGTGTACTGTTTGGGCCGCCAGCGCTGATTCGCGAACGGGTCAAGGAAATCATTCAGCAGGCGGGGCCAGTGGGACACATTATGAATTTGGGGCATGGGGTATTGGCGACGACACCAGAAGACCATGTGCGCGTATTTTTTGAAACGGTGAAGCAAACCAATTGGTTTGATGACTAAGCGCATTTTCATCACAGGCGGCAGTGGGTGCGTGGGGCACTATGTGGCGGATTTATTGATTCATCAAACGGACTATGAACTGTTTTTTCTGATTCGCCGCCCCGAAAAATTGCACTTTCATTTCCAGAGCCGTCCAGGCGTGCATCTGATTGTAGGAGATTTGCAAGATGCAGCGCCCTACGCCCACCTGTTACCCACTATGGATGCCGCCATCTTACTGGCAACCCAATGGGGGGGCGATGCCACTTTTGATGTAAATGTCACCGGTAATTTACGAATCATGAAAGCGCTAGACCCTGACCGGTGCGAGCAGGTGATTTATTTTTCCACCGCCAGCATTCTTGACCGGCAATTGCAGTTACTTCCCGAAGCCAAAACATTAGGCACCGAGTACATTCGCTCTAAATACACTTGTTACGAAGCCCTCACTGATTTGCCAATTTACCCCCGGATAACTGTGATGTTTCCCACGCTGATTGTTGGGGGTGAACCAGGCAAGCCGGCTAGTCATGTTGTGACAGAACTGGACCAGTTACCTCGCTGGTTATGGTGGCTGCGGTGGTTGCGGGCCGATGCGTGTTTTCATTTCATCCATGCCCAAGATATTGCCCAGGTGGTAGCTTACTTTTTAGCCCATCCTCCTGCGGGATTCCGGCAATTTGTGTTGGGCAATGACGTGATCTTTGTGAACCAAGCGCTCCAGGAATTGTGTGGTTATTTTGGTATGCGTTTACCCCCCTGGCAACTGAACCTGACACCAGAACGAGTGGCATTTTTCCTGAAGCTGGCGCGCCGGTTGGGAATGCAGATTTTACCGTGGGATGAGTTTTGTGCAAAGTACCGCTATTTCTGCTATGAACCTGTCATGAATCCGGCAAAATTGGGGTTACCATCTCGCTGTCGCACTCTGACAGAATTGCTACAGGTTTTAGGGGTTCATAAAAGTTGAGAATTTTGCGTCTAGCTAAGCCGCTGTAGAAACAACAGGGCTGTGAGATAGGGAGAAGACAGGAAACGGGACTACGCCCTGCAGTTCCAAGACATCACTAGCTTGGATGATTCGGCCTAAGTTTGTTGGAAAAAATAGGGCTTCGCCCTGGGATCCAAAAAGCGACAGGTGTAAGCAACTTAGCTACACAACAGCCTTTTAATTTACTTAGAAATAACCTTCAGGATATAACCCTTAGTGCTTTCCATATCTTTTACGAGCATAGAAACAGCCTTATTCAAGGCTTTATTCACAGACGCATCCGAAGCGCTGTACGTTTTGTCTAGGATAATGGCGCCATCGCTGACAAACCGGACATCTGCATCAAACGTAATCGCAGCAGATGCGCCCATCGCTTTGCTAGTTGTCACAACACCCGTTACCAATATATCGGCGCCTTTGTTCTTCGCTGCTTCTAGGGCAGCCGGAAGATTATCGTAGCTGTGCCCAGCATCAAACTTACACTTATAACTTGGACTCGCAGATAATTTTGAACTCACAGTTTGGCCAACCGTTGCGCCGATATTCTTGTTCTTGGTGGCATTACTAAAAGTAACCACCATACAACTAACTTTGCTCTGTGCAAAAGTGCTAGTAACAGTAAAGGGGATAATCGCAACAGTCACTAACATTGTTGCAAATTTTACAAGTGCTTTTGCCATTGTTGTACCCCCAACTCTTGTTATGTAAGCATACCCTAAGTTTGCCATCCTGCAGGTATCAGCTCGTGATCACTGGTCGGTTTTGGGGAGGGATAAAGTGGGAAAGGTAGGGGTGTTTTGCGGAGGATGACGCTTTACCATCTGCCGCCGGAATTGGTCCAACGCATGGCTGCCGGGGAGGTCATTGATTCGCCAGTGGCAGTGGTGCGAGAGTTAGTGGAAAATGCGTTGGATGCTGGGGCGACCCACCTGCATCTACGGCTGGAACCGGAGCAGATTCGCTTGGCAGACAACGGCCAGGGCATGACGCTGGAGATGCTCACCCTGGCGGCGCGCCCCTACACCACGAGCAAGATTCAAGCGGCGCAGGACTTCAACCAGATTCGCACGCTCGGCTTTCGCGGCCAGGCGCTCTATAGTCTGGCGCAATTGGCCCGCTTGGCCATTGCCAGTCGCTGCGCCAGTGCGGCTCAGGGGTGGCAGGTGCAGTACGACCACCAAGGGTATGTGCAACATCAACAGGTGGTGCCGCTGGCGCCAGGAACGGTGGTGACTGTGAGAGACCTGTTTGCCGATTGGCCTCAGCGCCAGCAAGCGCTGCCCAGTTGGCCCCAGCAGTTGCGGCACATCCAGCTTTGGGTCCAGCAGGCGGCGCTGTGTCACCCGCACACAACCTGGCGCATTGAAACGCCTAGCAAAACTTGGTGTCTCTGGCCAGGCGCGTTAACCGACCGCTTGAGCCAGATATGGCCCCAACTGCTCCCTGGCCTTCTTCGCTGGGAACAGGACGATGGCATCGAGCTGGCCTTGGCGTTGCCGGACCAGTACCACCGTCCTCGCCCTGACCGGATTTGGCTGGCGGTCAATGGCCGCTGTGTCGAGCTACCAGAACTAAGCACTGCCATTATCCAGCATTTTCAGCGCTTGTTGCCCCGAGGGCGCTTTCCTGTGTTGTTTGCCCACCTGCGCGTGCCGCCGGAGGAGGTGGACTGGCACCGTCACCCCGCCAAAACCCAAATTCATCTCCAGCACCTGGAACAGTGGCAAGCGCGGCTCCTGCGCCTGTGCGATGTGTGTTTACAGGCGACGCCACCAGTGAAAACCGATTACCCGCGTGTGAAAAAGCTCATGCAGGTCGCCGAAACCAGTCCCCGCTATAGCGCCCGTCCCACGGTTAAGGCCCTGGCCCAGCTCCATCGCACCTACATCGTGGCTGAGCACGCGACCGGCTTGTGGCTGGTGGAGCAGCACATTGCCCACGAGCGGGTCTTGTACGAACAATTGCAGCAGGGATGGCAGCTTTTGGCCCTGGACAGTCCGGTGATTCTCACGCAACTGACGCCGGAGCAGGTGGAGCGGTTGACCGCCTACGGCCTGGCCCCCGAACCCTTTGGCCCCCAGCAATGGGCGGTGCGCCAGATTCCCCAGGTGTTGGCTGAGCGTCCCGAGGAGTGGACAGCAGCACTGGTGACGTTGAGCCAATGCATCGACCGGGAGCAAGCCACGGTGGACCTGGCCTGTCGCAGCGCTATCCGCAACGGCACGCCCTTGACCCTGCCCCAGATGCAAACGCTGTTGGAGCAATGGCAAGCGACACGCCATCCCCGCACCTGTCCTCACGGTCGCCCGATTTGTCTCACCTTGGCGGAAGGGCAACTGGCCCGGTTTTTCCGGCGGCACTGGGTGATCGGCAAAAGTTACGGGATTTGAGCGACGCTGCTGGTGAAATCGTCCACACTGGCGTAGATGGGCAGGATTTTGTCTAGGGAGACCATTGCCAGCAGGTTGAACACCAGCGGACGTGGAGCAATTAGACCTACCTGGCCGCCAAATTGTCGCGCATGCTTATGACAGGCAACGAGTGCCCCCAAGCCAGCGCTGTCAAGGAATTCCACCCGCGATAGGTCAATGCCCACGTGGCACGCTCGCCCGGCAATCTCCTGCTCGTACTGCGCTTTGAAATGGGCCACCTGGGTGCTGTCGAAACGGGTGATGGGCAAGGTCAGCAGGGTCTCGCCGTAGGGTTCTTGGGTGGTGGGCGTGAGAATCACAACGTCCACGGGACAGGCATCCATCACTGCTTTCCCAGCATAGACCATCTCCCTGCCCAGCCCAACCGTTCCTAAAGCGATGGACATTTCTCCACAGGCTGCTGGGCAAACGGCATTCCCAACGACTTCTCCCGCCGCCAACGGAATCCCACCGGCAAGTTGCTGTCGCACGCAAACCAGGCTCGCGGATGGTCAGGTGGCCGGAGACTCACACGACACAACAATTGCGCTACGACCGCCGCTAGCACCTGGGTGAAAAGCAACCACAACGTCCACACATGCTTACCCCGATTTCTCACGGGTAGGGGAAGGTGCCGTGGACACTGCGCAAAGGAGCTGTGACTTTGGCAGGCTGGCTTCTCACCCGAGCACAAAGCTACAGCTAAGCTGCTTTAGTTTGTCAGAAAGAGGAGAGAAAACCCAAAGGCGGGGCCGTGCTCTGGGACTCAAGGGCTGACAACCATAGATGGCTTGGCTATACTCTAAACCAAATCCCTTGTCGCTTGTCCCATCGCTCGGCTTCGTTGACAGATATTCATCTCTGGCTACAAAAGTGCATCAATAGTTCAGCAGTTTCTAACCCGTCGTTATACTGAAGGCAAACCTCAGCGCTGCGTCCCTATGAAACAACGGGTCACCCTGACCTTTCCCCGCCAGATGGTGCAAATGCCCATTACCTACCGGCTGGCGAAGGACTTCAACATTGCGGCGAATATCATCCGGGCGCAGGTGGCCCCCAACCAAGTGGGCAAGCTGGTGGTCGAGCTATCGGGGGACATGGACCAAATGGCGGCGGCGCTGGAGTGGCTCAAGGACAACGGCATCGAAGTCGCCCAGAGCAGCCGAGAGATTCTCATTGATACGGACAAGTGCATTGACTGTGGGTTGTGTACGGGCGTGTGTCCCACCCAGGCCCTGGACCTGGACCGGCACTTCCGGTTGACCTTTACGCGGAGTCGCTGCATTGTCTGCGAGCAATGCATCCCGGCGTGCCCCGTAGCGGCGATTACCACCGACCTGTAACCCCCTTCCTGACCCCTGTCCAAGTGCTTGCCAACTACCGCGAAACGTAGTTTAATACCTGATCAGGGTACTTTGCTACCGCTACAACTTTGTCGCAGATTCCAGAACTAAGCTCCCCTGTCAGAGTCGTTCATCGGTGCTTTTGGCTATGCCTAGAACGAAACCTCCTTCGGATCGTGTCCTGACCATTCGCTTGCCCAACCAGGAGCTCATGAAGCTGGAGAGTTACTGCGCCGCCAAAGGTCGTACCAAGACCGATGTGCTGCGGGAGCTGATTCGGAAACTGCGGCATACCTAAGGGTGACCCCAGGATATGGCTGTGCATCCCCCTGACTCATGAGGCACTCCTACCTGGCGGCTGCCCTGCAGATGACCAGTGGGCCGGATGTTGAACAGAACCTGAATCAGTTGACCGATTTGGTGGAATTGGCTTGCCGGCGGGGTGCCGTCCTGATTGGCCTGCCGGAGAACTTCGCCTTCATGGGGGACGAGCAGCAAAAAGCCACCCAAGCGTCCCAGATTGCGACGGCGGCGGAACGGTGTCTGCGCACCCTGGCCCAGCGGTTCCAAGTGACGCTACTGGCGGGGGGGATGCCCGTACCGGCAGATAACCACCGGGTGTACAACCGGGCGCTGGTCATAACGCCTGAAGGAGAAATTGCCGTCGCCTATGACAAGGTGCATTTATTTGACGTGAATCTCCCGGACGGCAACACCTACCAGGAGTCCCGCACCGTGGTTGCTGGTGCCCAGCTCCCCCCGGTGTATCACCAGCCCGATTTAGGTGCCATCGGTTTATCCATCTGCTATGACGTGCGTTTCCCCGAACTCTACCGGCATTTGGCGAAGGTGGGGGCAGAAATTTTGTTTATCCCGGCGGCGTTTACAGCCTACACGGGCAAGGACCACTGGCAGGTGCTGCTGCAGGCGCGGGCGATTGAAAACACCTGCTACGTCCTAGCGCCGGCCCAGGTGGGATGGCACTATCCCCGGCGGCAAACCCACGGCCATGCCATGATCGTGGACCCCTGGGGCGTGGTCTTAGCCGATGCGGGCGACCAGCCGGGACTGGCGATGGCGGAAATCAACCCGGAACGTTTAGCTCAGGTGCGGCGGCAGATGCCCAGTCTCCAGCACCGGGTGTTTTAGCAGGCAGGAGCGTTTGGGCAGCACTCACAGCGGCATGCAGGGTTTGGGGGTCGTCCAGGTGGGGTAGGTAGGGTTGTAGCAACTTGCGGGCATAACTCCCGTAGGCGACGCCATGCACCGGCAAACCCAAGCGTTGCACTAGTGGCCACGTCGCCTGATTGGTGCCTCCGGCCAACTGCACAAACCCCGGCGGTCCTTCCTGCAATAGCTTTTGCGCCAGACGAATAGTGGCCCAAGTGGTGCCCGCCCCAATATCGCCGCTCATGGGCCGTCCATCCGCTTGCCAGATCAAGGGACAGGGCAACGGCGTGATGAGGTGGTACAGCCGCCACAGATAGGGAATCACTTGCTCGTGGTCTTGGCAACTGATTGCCAGCACCTGCAAGCGCGATACCCAGGGGCGCAGGACACTCCACAGATGGGCAAAACTTGTTTCGTGCCCCACTTGGGTGTGAATTTCCAGGGCCGCCACCGGTTGGCTCTGCAGGAGAGCCACTACCGCTTCGGGGCGATGCACATAAGTCCGGGCGTGAATCAACCCATAGGGGCAAATGTCTAAACAACGACCACAGCCATAGCACAAGGGAGTTGCCACACCCGCTGGGCTAATCGCTTGTACCGGACATACCCGTTCACAGGGGCGGGGGCAATCCGAAGGACAGAGCGCCGGGTCAAAGTGAGCCTTGCGAAAATGGGGGTCGCTGTCGTCGTTGAGGCTCACCATCAGCCAGGGGGGATGGGGCACATTCGCCCGCTGGATACCTCGATAGGCCGCCTGCACCACCGCTGGGTCCGCCGCCACGTCAATGCAATGGACACCCGCCAGAGCAAACACCCAGCTCAGGGGTTCAATGACCGCCGTGTCTTCAAAACTGGCCCCGCTAATGAACTTGCACCACGACCGTTCCTGCAGCGCCCTCAGATGGCCTGAATCCACGGAATCACCTCGTAATCCGTCCAGATGCCGTTTTGCCAGTAGGGGTCTTGTTCAATCAGCGCCCGCACCTGTTCCGCCGACTCGGCTTCGTAAATCCCGAAAAACCGCCGCAGGTCCTGGGTCGGGCCAATGGTAATTAGCACCCCCTGGGCTTTTTGTCGTGCCAGACCGTCCAAATGGGCTTGCCGGTAAGGTTCCCGCCGCTGTAGCACGTCTTCGCAGTAGTGGCCCATGACCACAAACTTCGCCATTTTCTAACCGTTCCTAAAACCATGGACAATTCTCCACAGGCTGCTGGGCAAACGGTATTCCCAACAACTTCTCCCGCCGCCGACGGGAGCGGAGCGTGCCGGAGTCTCACCGACAAGTCACTGTTGCACGCAAACCGCGCTCTCGGGCGGTAAGGTGGTCGGCTATCTCCAACTGGTGGTGGCTGGAGACAATTCCGACACAGCGACTGCGGTACAACCGCCGCTAGTGCTTGGGTGAAAAGCAGCCACAACATCCACACATGCTTGCCCCGATTCCTCACGGGTAGGGGAAGGTGCCGTGGATATTGTGCCAAGGAGAGCTTGGCAGGCTGGCTTCTCACCTAGGCACGCTATCGTTGTAACCAAAGCCCTTGTTGTTTGTCCAGCCCCTCATGACAGATGTTCATCTCTGGCTACAAAAGTGCATAAAGAGTTCAACAGTTGCTAACCCTTGGACCCCTGCACTTGCCGGTCAAGATTATAGCGTCCTGTCTCGGCATAACTGCGCTGAGGACGGTTCGACAGCCGGTGCAAAATCACCTGGGCCATTTTCATCCCCGGATAAATCCCCAAGCGCCGGAAGCGGGTCGCATTGCGCAGCGCCATCGTCAAGCAGGAGCCATGCCAGCCAGGGTCCAGCCACAGCGCCAGGGACAAATCAAACCCTTCTCGCGCCCGCGATGACTTCAAGCGCACTTCGCCTGCAGTGAACTCGGGAATATGGAACACTTCCAGCGACGCCACCAGCAGCCAGGTTTGGGGTTCCAGGATGTAGGGTTGATGCACGTTGTAAGGACTTAAGTCCAGGGGCATTTGCTCGCCATTGTCCTGCTCCACCAGCGCCGACGTGCCGATGCGAATATCAATGGATGCTGGGTTAATCAAGGTCGGGTCAAAGGGGGTGACCAGCGGCGGTGTGCCTTGACACAGTTGGTTCAATTCCTGGTCGGTGAGCACCATCGTTCTCACGCTCGCAACGTCAACGGCCATTGTTGATCTTCCACCATCGCCCGGTAGCTGTAAAAGCCCCGGAAGTTGCGCGTGAACACCGGCGTATCGCACCCCGGCGCATAGGCATAGCAGGGAATTTTCTGGGGCGTGGTGAGATAGTCGCTCACGGCCATTGCACAGTGCTCAAAGGGTCCCATGTGCCCATCCTGGAGCAATTGGTGGTAGAGCCGGACATCTTCCTGCACGTCCCGCTTGCCGTCGTGGGTGGCATAGGACAGCCGAGCGCACCGGGCCACTGCCACTTGCAACTGCTCCGCCAGCGACAGTCCCGCCGGCATCTGGTCGCCAAAGGGAATATGCCACTCCCCTGGTTGCAGCACCTGCGGTTGCGACGCCTGGATTGCCTGCTGTATCCCGATGGCCCACTCCCGAAACTCTGGGCGACAGGGCTTGTCGGTGCGCAGGTAAAAAAAGTTATCCCACTCGGTGGCGGTGATCAAGATGGGGATGCGCAGAAACGGCTTGAGCAGGTCATTGACATGCTGTTTATGCACCCCCTGGGCCGCCAGTTGCCGCGCCAGGGCAATGTTTTGCTCCATCGCCGCCCGCCACACCCGTTCATTTTCTGCCTGAAACTCTGGGTCATCCACTTCTACGCCCTGCATCCCCTTCTGGTGGCGGCTGAAGCGTGGGATAAAAGGGTCGTCTAGGATGCGCTGGATGACGCGCTCAACGGGAATGGCCCGCGTGGAACCACTGGAACGGCTTGCCCACTCGGTAAAGGGATTCGTGTCGCCCAACACTTCCACCACGCTCCCTTGCCGCAGCAGCCGGTGGGTGGCCAATTCCTGGATCAGGGTGTAGGGAAACCGCGTGAGCAACACCGTGGTGAGCCGGTCGCCCGTGACGGCATTGCGCGAGTCGGCCTTGATCTGAATGTCCCCGGGCTGCAGCATGACCTTAAAATAAGCTGATACCGGCGATTCTAACAAGCAACCGGGGTGAACAAACCAGCGTTTGGGATTTCTTCCAGACCTTGCCTGTTCTTGCCTAAATTGTCACTAAATCCGATAAACTTACTGTAGTATTGTGGGGGAAGGGCGTTGATTGGGCCGTTGTTGACGGTGGGACTGATTGCGGGTTTGGCGGGGGGCATGTTTGGCATTGGCGGGGGCGCGATTATGGTGCCGGCGCTGGTACTAGGACTGGGATTTGACCAGAAGGTGGCAACCGGAACGTCCCTGGCAGCGCAGGTATTGCCAATTGGGTTAGTGGGGGCTTGGGTGTATCACCGCAGCGGCAATTTGGACCTGCGGGCCGCCGTGATTATGGTGGTGGGCTTGCTCCTGGGCAATGGACTGGGAGCAGTGCTGGCCAATCAGCCGTTTATCACCAGCGAGATGATGAAAAAGCTGTACGGGGGATTTTTGCTGCTGGTGGGATTGCGCTATTTGCTGTGGCGATGAGCACGATAATGAAGCTGGTGACCGACGGGGGGAGGCCCAGGATGACGCAAGCCAAACGGGTAACGGTGCGGGTGCGGGTGCCGGCGGGCGGTCAGGATGAACCGGTGTTGTCCCAGTTGATTACCCAGTACGGGGTGACGGTGAACATCCGGGGTGCGTTATTCGACCCGCAAAACCAAGCGGAAGCCTGGCTGGATTTGGAACTCTACGGCGCGGAAACAGCTTTGGAACGCTGCCTGGCGGTGATGCAGGAGCGCCAGTGGGAGTTGATTAACCTTTCCCCCATTGCCGATGCACCAGAAATGACCGTGCCCACCCCCGTCATGCCACCAGCCACCACAGCGGTTCAACGCACCCATATCCACGTGCGGATTCCCAAGGCGGCCTGCGATGTGCCCATCCTATCGGGCCTGGTTTCCGGGTACGGGTTGGTGGTGAACCTGCGGGGGGGATTGCTCAGTCCCAGTCGCGAGGACGATGGTTGGTTTGACCTGGAGGTGCAGGGAACCGCCGAGCAGATTGCCCAGGGGCTGGACTACTTGCGCCAGCGGGGCATCCAAGTCTGGCAAGCCGATAACCAAGTGGATTGGTCGGTGTAGGGAGCGACGGCGATGGGGATTGTCGTGGAGCACGTGTCCAAGCGGTTTGGCAATTTCCTGGCGGTGGATGACGTGAGTCTGACCATTCCCACCGGGTCGCTGGTGGCACTGCTGGGGCCGTCGGGGTCGGGCAAATCTACCCTATTGCGCTTGATTGCCGGGTTGGAAACGCCGGATACGGGCAAAATCTGGCTGACGGGCCAAGACGCCACCCATCGCCAGGTGCAAGAGCGCAACATTGGGTTTGTGTTTCAGCACTACGCCCTGTTTAAGCACATGACGGTGCGGCAAAACATTGCCTTTGGGCTGGAGGTGCGCAAGGTGCCCAAGCAGCGCATCAAACAGCGGGTGGAAACGCTCCTGGAACTGGTGCAATTGCAGGGCCTAGGGGACCGCTACCCCCACCAACTCTCCGGTGGACAGCGGCAACGGGTGGCCTTGGCGCGGGCGCTGGCGGTCGAACCCCAGGTGTTGCTGCTTGATGAACCGTTTGGGGCGTTGGATGCGCGGGTGCGCCAGGAACTGCGGGCATGGCTGCGGCGGTTGCACGACGAAATGCATGTCACCACCGTGTTTGTCACCCACGACCAGGAAGAGGCGATGGAACTGTCGGACCAGATCGTGGTGATTCACAAGGGCCGCGTGGAACAGGTGGGCACGCCCGCCGAAATTTACGACCATCCGGCAACGCCCTTTGTGATGAGCTTTATCGGGCCGGTGAATGTCCTACCAGGAAACGCCGGGCTGCTCCAGCGCCAGGGGCTAGATGTGGGACACGGCCAGGCGTTTTTGCGTCCCCATGACATCATTATTAGTACAAATCCCGAGGAAGCCCATACCCCCGCCCGCATTCAACGGCTGTTGCACCTGGGGCCAGAAGTGCGCCTGGAATTGACCCTGGAAGACGGTCAGACTCTGATGGCCCAGATTGACCGGCAGCGGTTTGCCCAACTCCAGTTGCAACCCCACCAGCAGGTGTACGTGCGGCCCCGCGAGGCGCGGTGTTTTCCCCTGAACTACTCCATTTAGGGGGCCACCAGCGTCCCGCGCTCCAATCGCCACACCTGGTCAGCCATGGCGCTGAGTTCCCGCGTGTCGTGACTCACCACTAGCAACGACCACTGCTGTTTCAACTCCTGAAGCAACTGCAGCACCTGTCGGCGCATGGACCAGTCCAGACCCGCCAGGGGTTCATCCAGGAGTAACAGGTAGGGCTGGCGAATCAATTGCACGGCCAGGGCCAACCGGCGTTGCTGACCCCCGCTGAGCAGATGGGGCGGTTGATGCCAGGGCACATCGGTCAGATGCACCGTTTCCAGCACCTGCTGCACCTGGTCAAACGTGAGTTCCGGGTGACCCAAGCGCAACTCTTCCAGCACCGTCAGCCCGCAAAAATGACGCTCGGGAAACTGAAACACTAGTCCTGCCACCATCTGCAAATCCTGGGGCTTCAGCGCTTGGTCCCGCCAGCGGATATGCCCCTGGGTGGGCGCCGCCAAACCCGCCACCAGTTCCAACAATGTGGTTTTCCCCGCACCGCTGGGACCCACAATCAAAGTCAACGACGGGGCCGGCACTGTCAGGTTGATCTGCTGTAGGATGGGGTGCGGACTGGCCGGCGGGTGATAGGTGACGTTGACCAGCGACAACATGACCTAACCCACCTTGCGGGCCAATACCGCGTAGAACGGGTCGCCTGCACCCAGACCCAGCCACGCCAGGGCCAGGTTGACGGAGACAGGTCGGCGGGCAATCACTTCTATCTCGCCAAAACCGGGCACTGCTTGAAAATAGCGTTTCACCAGTTCAATACGCATCTCGTCGGTGGCATCCCGCCAGGCTTGGATGGCCTTTTGATAAAACATCCGGTTGGAAAAACTGACGATGGCGATGCCGCCGGGCTTCAGCACGCGATGGATTTCGGCAAAGATGGCTTCTGGGTACTGCAAATACTGCACCGAGACTGCGTTCAGCACAGCATCAAAGCTGTGGTCAGCTAGGGGCAATCGCAGGTCCCGGTTTAAATTCTGGACAAAATAGCGAGTCAGGCGGGGGTTGCGGGCCAGTTCTTCGGCGTTCATCCCATGCCCCACCACTTCAGCAAAGTCCATCTCCGGCGGCAAGTGGGACACCCAACTGCTCATCAGGTCGAGAATGCAGCCCCCCGGCGTCAGGCGCTCTCGGTACAGTTGCGTCAATTGCTGGATAAACCCGTCATCAACGTGGGTCACCAACCGGGGCATCTGGTAGAACAGGGCATCGTCGCGCTCATCCAACTTGCGCCGCTGGTCAGGCGTCAGAACGGGGGCTGTCATGACTGTGTACGACCTGTCACATAACTTCACATTTCTCAGTTTAGGCCATCGGCGACGGTGGGGCTGGTGATAATGGGGAGAAAAGGGGGAGCTGTGGCATGATCCGGGCGGTGTTGATGGCGGGCGGGGCTGGGACGCGCTTGCGGCCGTTGACCTGTGATCTCCCCAAGCCCTTGCTGCCGGTATTGAATCGCCCCATTTTGGAGCACACGCTGGCCTGGTTGCGGGGGCACGGTCTAACGGAATGCATCGTCACATTGCACTACTTGCCGGATACGGTGCAGTCCTATTTTCAGGATGGCCGCGACTGGGGCGTGCGCTTGTCCTACGCGGTGGAGGAACTGCGTCCCCTGGGTACGGCGGGGTCAGTGCGCCAGGTTTTGTCTCTGCTGCCGGAAACCTTTGTAGTGGTCAGCGGCGATGTGATTACGGACATCAATTTGCAGGCGGCCATTCATTTTCACCGGCAACGGGGCGCCAAACTCACGGTCATGCTCACCCATGTCCCGGACCCAGCCGAATTTGGGGTGGTGATTACCGACAGCGAGGGGCGGATTGTGCGCTTGCTGGAAAAACCAACGCCGGGGGAAGTCTTTTCCGACACCGTGAACATCGGCGCTTACATTGTGGAACCGGAGGCGCTCACCTACCTGGCCCCTGACCAGCCCGCTGACTTTGCCCAGGACGTGCTGCCCTATTTGCTGGCCCAAGGGGAACCGGTGTACGGGTTTGTGGCCAAAGGGTACTGGTGCGACGTGGGCAATCTGGACCGCTACCGCCAGGTGCAGTGGGATGCGCTCACCGGCAAGGTGCATTTGTCGCCAGCGTACCGGCAAGTGCAAAACGGCTTGTGGCTGGGGGAACAGGTGCGCCTGGACCCGTCGGTGACCTGGGAAGCGCCAGTGCTGATTGGGCACAACTGCCGCCTGGGGCCAGGGGTGCGCTTGGGGCCGGGGACTGTGATTGGCGACAACGTGATTGTCGAAGCCCAGGCGGACTTGAAGCGGGCCATTGTGCTCAACGGCGTGATGGTGGGGGAAGAAAGTCACCTGCGGGCCTGTGTAGTGGGGCGGGGCAGTCGCATCGGGCCGCGCGCGCAGGTACTGGAAGGAGCAGTGCTGGGGCATCTGTGCCAGGTCGGGGAAGAAGCCTTGGTGCAGGAACGCTGCCGGGTTTGGCCGGGCAAGTACATCGAGCCAGGGGCCACCGTCAACACCAATCTCATCTGGGGCACGGGGGCGCGACGGCATCTGTTTGGCGTGCGGGGTGTCTCCGGCCTGGCCAATGTGGACATTACCCCTGAACTGGCGATGCGGTTAGGAGCCGCGTTTGGGTCCTGTTTACCGCCAGGGGCCAACGTCCAGGTCTCCCGCGACCAGCGCAAGGTTTCTCGGATGATTTCCCGCTCGGTGATTGCCGGGTTGATGTCGGTGGGGGTACAGGTGCAAAACCTGGAGGCGACCGCCATCCCCATCAGCCGCCTGGTGGCCCGGACATCCCACGTCGAGGGAGGCATCCACGTGCGGCTGGACCCCGACCACCCTGGTCATGTGTTGATTGAGTTTTTGGATGCCCAGGGGCTGAACATTCCACCGGCGCTGGAGAAAAAAATCGAAGCCACCCTGGTGCGGGAGGAGTTTCGGCGGGCGGCGCTAGCGGATATTGGCGATATGGTGATTCCGGCGCGGGTGGTGGACCTGTACTGCGACGCCTTTGAGGGGCAACTCCAGGTGGAGGCCATCCGGCAATCGCGGGCCAAGGTGGTGGTGGACTACGCGCACGGGGTTTCGGGGGCCATCCTGCCGGAACTGCTGGTGCGGTACGGGTGCGACCCCCTGGTGCTCAACGCCAGTTTGCGACAAACGCCCCTGACCGCCGAGGAACGGGAAGCGTCACTCCAGCAATTGGGGCGCGTGGTGGAAGCGGTGCGGGCGCAGCTGGGGGTGCAGATTTGGGCCAACGGGGAGCGGCTGGTGCTGGTGGATGAAACGGGCCAAGCCATCCAGGGGTCGCGGTTGACGGCAGTGGTGATGGAACTCGTGCTAGCGGGACAACCCCGGGGCATGGTGGCCGTGCCGGTGACCACCAGCAGTCTTGTTGAGCAAATTGCTCGTTACCACGAAGGCCACGTCATTCGCACCAAAGCCAACCCGACGGCCCTGATGCGTACCTGTCAAGAAAAACCGCGCATTTTGTGTGCTGGCAGCGGCGAATTGGGCTTTATCTTTCCGCAATTGCACCCTGGATTTGACGCCATGTTCACCACCGCCAAATTGCTGGAATTGCTCACCGTCCAGGAGCGGTCGCTCGCCCAAATCAACGCCCATTTGCCCCAGGTGTTTTGGAAATCCCAAACCATTCATTGTCCGTGGCGGTTGAAGGGGGCCTGGATGCGTCATCTGGTGGAAACCCACACGCCTGACCTGCTGGATTTAACCGACGGCGTGCGCATTTTTCCCCAGGGTTACGACCCGGATCATTGGGTGTTATTTCTCCCCGACGCCACCGAACCCCAACTGCACTTTGTGGTCAACGGTTTAGAGCGGGAATGGGTGACCCATTGGGGCCAGGAATATCGCCAGCGGTTGCAGCAATTCATGGAACAACACCACGCCTAGTCCCGCGTCGCCTGATAATGAATTCGCCAAGGCGCTCCCCACCGCGACCAGCTTTCTTGGTTAAAGGGGGGCAACCACTGCTGGATCAGGGCTTGTTCCAGTTGCTTGCGGGGGCGGGTTTGCCAGGGCACTTCCCAATAAAAGGTCCAGCAAATTTGGGTGGTCAATCCGTAGCGCCGGTGAGCGTTCAAGTAGTGGCGCAAATACGTCTTGCAATCGTGATGTCCTTGCCAGCGTTGACGACTATTCACCGTCTCGCCGATATACAGAATCAGGGGCGCTGCCCGGTCTAGGACGAAATAAATGCAGGGGTCGCCTTGATGAAAACGGCTGGGGAAACGGAAAAAACGGTCGCTTTCACTACCCAGTGTAAAGGGGTCAATCAAAGGCAAGGTCGCACTCGTGTGCTGCGTCCAGAAATCGCCCTGAATGAAAACAGTTTGGTTCTGTTGATAACGGATAATGGCCTGCTTCCAATCCTGTAATTGTTCCAGCGACCAGTCCAGCGGGGGCAGACCCGTGCGATAAACCCCGGGAGCGCTCATCGCCCGCCATTGCTGTCCATCAAATAGGTTGATTTGCTCAGGTTTGGTCATGGTCATTCCCACCTTGGGCCTTATGGTATAGTAAAGTAAGCTTGGCCAAGTAGCTCGGGGACTGGGGGATGGGGCAATGGCGTTGTTAGTCTTCAACGTTTTTCGCGGGCAATTTATTGACGTTATTGAGTGGCTGGACAAGACTAATACCACCTTGGTCTATCGGTTCGAGCGCTTCAATAACGAAATCAAACAGGGTGCCAAGTTGATAGTCCGGCCTGGCCAGATGGCGGTGTTTGTCAACGAAGGCCAAGTTGCCGATGTATTTTCCGAAGGGACGTATGAGCTTTACACCCGCAATTTGCCTATCTTAAGCACGCTCAAAGCCTGGCCCCACGGATTTAATTCCCCCTTCAAAGCCGAGGTTTATTTCTTTAGCACCCGCAACTTCACGAATTTGAAATGGGGGACGCAAAACCCCATCACGCTGCGGGATGCGGACTTTGGGCCAGTGCGGGTGCGAGCGTTTGGGACCTATGCCATGCGCATTACCGACCCCCGCAAAATGCTGGAGCAATTGGTGAGCACTGATGGTCTGTTCCAGGTGGATGAAATTAGCAATCAAATTCGCAATGAGATTGTTTCCAGCTTTGCGTCGTGGTTGGGGCGTAGTCAGATTCCGGTGCTGGATTTGGCGGCGCAATATCGGGATTTGGGCAATAAAATTCGCGCGGAAATTCAACCAGATTTGGAGCGCTGGGGGATTGAGTTAACCCAGTTGCTAATCGAAAACATTTCCCTGCCGCCGGAAGTGGAAAAGGTGCTGGACAAGCGAGCTTCGATGGGGATTCTGGGGAATATGCAGCAGTACGCCCAGTTCCAGGCGGCCAATGCGATAGAGACCATGGCGCAAAAACCTGGTAGTAGTCACCCAGCCGTGGATTGGGGCATGGGCCTGGCGATGGGACAGCAGATTGCTCAGAATTTACAGCCCCAGAATGTCCCCCAACCGCCGCCCCCACCTACGGTTGCCCAGTGGCATTTGTCCCGCAATGGTCAGACCTTTGGGCCATTTTCCCTAGAGCAGTTGCTGCAACAGGGATTGACACCCGATACCTACGTGTGGAGAGCAGGCATGTCAGGGTGGGTCAAAGCGGCTGAAGTTCCCGAATTGGCCAGTCGTTTCTCCCAGATGCCGCCCCCACCGCCGCCGGCGTGAATGAGCGATGTCATCCACCGCGACACCTGCATCCCTGAGTTGCCCCCAATGTGGCGCGAAGGGGTTGGAGTTCGCACCGGACGCCCAGAAACTCCAATGCACCTATTGCGGCTGGCAAGGGGAAGTGGAAACGGTGCAGGCGGAAATCACCGAGCACGCCTACCGGGAACTCCGCAACTGGTCGGCTCAACCGCAAGTGACGCTCGCAGCCCAGGAAATCCAATGTCCCAGTTGCGGCGCAGTGACGACCTTTGACCCTACTCGGGTAGCAGATCGCTGTGCATTTTGCGGCACCCATTTGAACGTGCAACCCAAGTCGGCCAGTCCGGTGGTCGCGCCCCAGGCGGTGATTCCTTTTGCAGTGGCTCGGCAACCCATGTTTCAACGGCTGTTGCAATGGCTGGGGAAAAACTGGTTTGCACCGAATGACCTGAAAAAACTGGCGGAACCGGAGAGCATCCAGGGGATTTATTTGCCCTTCTGGACGTTTGACAGCCAGACGCGCACGTTTTACAGGGGCGAGCGGGGGGAATACTACTACACCACCGAGCGCTACCAGGACAGCGAAGGCAACTGGCAAACCCGTGAAGTTCGACACACGCGCTGGTACAGAACGAGCGGTTGGGTGGAACGGTTTTTTGATGACGTGCTGGTGGCGGCCACGCAATCCGTACCGGTGCAACGGCTAGAGCGTCTGCTGGAGCTGGGCTATTCTGCCAGTGCCCTGAAACCCTACGACGACCGCTATCTGGCGGGTTATCAGGTCGAGCGCTATCAGGTGACGCCAGTGCAAGCGTGGGAGCGAGCCAAGGAAAAGATGGACCGCGTCATTGAATCCGACATCTGCAGCGATATTGGCAGGGACGAGCAACGCATTCTGGAGAAGCGAACCAGTTACGACGCCATTACCTTCAAGCACATCCTGTTGCCCGTGTGGTTGTTCAGTTACCGCTACCGGGGACGCACGTACCAGGTGATGGGCTGCGGTATCACGGGACGCATCTTTGGCGACCGTCCCATCAGTGTGTGGAAAGTATTGCTGGCGATTCTCGGGGCCTTGCTGGCGTTGGGTATTGGGATATGGGCGGTGCAAATGGCGGAATCGCAAAACCAACCCCCACCGCCGCGCCAAGAACAACCTTCGCCCTACTAGAATTGGGACAAACGCACGATGGGATGAGATGCACAGGTTAGCGGAATGGGGCTTTGGTCCAGACTGGTGGCGCAATCAACGGGGTGAATACTGGGTGATTGGTCAAGCAGTGGTGAGCGTGGGGTTTCTCCTGTTGCCGGTGGGACGCATCGAGCCGTTTCCGCAACCGTTGCGCTGGGGTGGGGCTGCGGTGTTGGGAAGCATCGCCGCCGTCTTGGGGAGCGCTGGCATCTGGCAATTGGGAGAAAATCTGACGCCTTTGCCCCAGCCGAAGGAAGGTGGGCAATTGGTAACGACGGGCGTTTATCGCTGGGTGCGCCATCCCATCTACAGCAGCGTGATTTTCCTGGCGTTGGCCTATGCAGTTTGGCGAGCTAGTTGGACGCACCTGCTGGGCACAGGCGTGTTGTTCCTGTTTTTCGACCGCAAGGCCGCCCAGGAAGAGGCATGGTTGACAGCTAAATTCCCTGAGTACGAGACCTGCCGCCAGCAGGTGAAAAAACTGATTCCTGGTCTCTACTGAAGCGGCGACATCAGTTCAATCGGCAAGCCGTCAGCGTCCTGAATAAAGGCCACGCGATACCGGTGCGAGCCAATTTGCTGCTCCGTCGGGGGTAACAAGATCGCCGGTGCGGTTCCCAATCGCTGCTCTAGTTGCGCCAAACATTGCCCTACATCCGGCACCAGCAATGACAGGTGGTAATAGCCCACGTAATGTTCATCGCCAAAGGCATCAGGCGCAGGTCGGGGAATGGGCACCTGCATTAGTTCCAGACGGGTTCCGAGTCCTTCGAGCCAGCAAGCCAGCGTGATGCCCGCCGTGAAGCGCTCCGTGACCTGAAACCCCAAGGCTTCATAAAACGCAATAGCCCGGTGAATGTCGCCCGTCCGAATCGCTACGTGATGATACTGTCCTGCAATTGCCATTGCGCCGCAGAAGTTATCCATGTACACCAGTTTAGGGGCGCCTGCGCTAGGGTGGAAGGGAATGTGACTCCCCATGACCCATGACGGATACGTTTTTAGCGCGTCACATCGGCCCGACGCCGGACGAGCAAGCAGCTATGTTGCGCTTTTTGGGCTGTCAGAGCCTGGACGAGTTGATAGACCAGGCCATGCCGGCGACCCTGCGCACGACCACGCCATTGCAGATTCCGCCTGCCCAAACGGAGTACGAAGCACTGGCGACCCTGAAACGCATGGCCCAGCGCAACCAGGTGTGGAAGAGTTACCAGGGCATGGGGTACTACGGGTGCATTACGCCGCCGGTTATTCAGCGCAACATCTTGGAAAATCCAGGCTGGTACACGGCTTACACCCCCTACCAAGCGGAGATTGCCCAGGGACGGCTGGAAGCGCTGTTTAATTTCCAGACCTTGATTACGGAACTGACGGGGTTGGAAATTGCCAATGCGTCGTTGCTGGATGAGGCGACGGCGGCGGCGGAAGCCATGTTTTTGTGCTACCAGGCTCACCAGCAACAGCGCCGGACGTTTTGGGTGGATGCTCACTGCTGGCCCCAGACGCTGGCGGTGCTCCAAACCCGCGCCGAAGCTTTAGGCATCAACCTGCGCATCGCTCCCTTAAACCAGTTCGCTTTGGACGACACCACCTGTGGGTGTCTGTGGCAATCGCCCAACTGTTACGGGGCGCTGGTGAACCCAGAAGCAGTGGTTGCCCAAGCCAAGGCGGTGGGAGCGCTCACAGTTATGGCGGCGGATATTCTGAGCTTGGTGTTGCTGAAACCGCCGGGTGCTTGGGGCGTGGACATCGCGATTGGGAGTACGCAACGGTTAGGGGTGCCCTTGGGGTATGGGGGACCGCACGCGGCTTACTTCGCCACGCGGGAGCTGTACAAGCGGCTGGTGCCAGGGCGAATTGTGGGCTTGTCTAAGGACCGGCAAGGACGGCCTGCCTTGCGATTGGCGCTGCAAACGCGAGAGCAACACATCCGGCGAGAACGGGCCACGAGCAATATCTGCACGGCGCAGGTGTTGCTAGCAGTGGTCGCAAGCATGTACGCGGTCTATCACGGGCCGGAGGGACTGAAACGTATTGCTGAAGACATCCATCAGAAGGCACGAGTGCTGGCCATCGGGTGCAAACAATTGGGCTATCGGCTGCGGTCGCCGGTTTTCTTTGACACGGTGTTTCTCGAACTCCACCCTGAACAGCGGGATGCCCTGCAACGGCGTTTTGCGGAGGCCCAGATCAATCTGAATTGGTTTTATCCGGAGGGCGTGGGCATCAGCCTGGACGAAACCACCACCTGGGCCGATGTGCAGCAATTGCTGAGGCTGTTGAGCAGTCAACCAGCGTCGCCCTTGCAGTTAGAGATGCTGAAGGCGCAAACGACCACTGATGACTTGGCTGGTTGGAGACGCACTGATGCATTTCTGCGGCAACCCGTCTTTCATCAATACCACTCGGAAACGGAATTTTTACGGTACGTGTGCCGGCTGGAGCGGCGGGATTTGTCCTTGACTACAGCGATGATGCCCCTGGGGTCCTGCACGATGAAGCTGAATGCCACCAGTGAAATGCTGCCCATTTCCTGGCCGGAATGGAATCAAATTCATCCGTTTGCGCCCTTGGAACAAACGCAGGGATACCAGCAGTTGTTTCAGGAGCTGGCGGCCTGGCTGGCGGACATCACGGGGTTGCCGGGGGTGTCGTTTCAACCCAACGCCGGCTCGCAGGGGGAACTGACGGGGTTGCTGGTCATTCGCAAGTACCACCAGCAGCGCGGTGAAGCCCAACGGCGGGTGTGTTTGATTCCCCAGTCAGCTCATGGGACGAATCCGGCCAGCGCGGTGATGGCGGGTTTGCAGGTGGTGCCGGTAGCCTGTGACCAGCAGGGAAATGTGGATATTGATGATTTGCGCCGCAAAGCCGAACAGTATGCCGACCAACTGGCGGCCCTGATGCTGACCTACCCATCCACCCATGGGGTGTTTGAAACCGGCGTGCAGGAGTTATGCGAGATCGTCCATCACTACGGCGGGCAAGTGTACTTAGACGGGGCGAATTTGAACGCGCTGGTAGGCTTGTGTCGTCCGGGCGAGCTGGGCTTCGATGTGTGTCATGTGAATTTGCACAAGACGTTTTGCATTCCCCACGGAGGCGGTGGACCAGGGATGGGCCCGATTGCGGTGGCAGCGCACCTGCGGGATTTCTTGCCGACGCATCCGGTGATTCCCACCGGTGGTTCCCAGAGCATTGGGACGGTGGCGGCGGCCCCCTGGAGTAGCGCCAGTATCTTGCCCATTTCCTGGATGTATATCGCCATGATGGGGGCGGACGGATTGACCCAGGCGACGCGGGTGGCGATTCTCAACGCCAATTACATTGCCCAGCGACTCGACCCCTATTTCCCCGTGCTCTATCGCGGTAAAAACGGCTGGGTAGCCCACGAGTGCATCCTGGACCTGCGCCCCTTGAAGGCCCAAACCGGCGTGGACGTTGAAGATGTGGCCAAGCGCTTGATGGACTATGGGTTCCATGCACCGACGGTGTCCTGGCCGGTGGCAGGGACGATGATGGTGGAACCTACCGAAAGCGAATCCTTAGCGGAACTGGACCGGTTTTGCGAGGCCATGATTGGCATCTATCACGAGGCGATGGCGATTGCCCGGGGGGAAGCAGACCCCAAGGACAACCTGCTCAAGAATGCGCCGCACCCGGCCGAAGTCTTGATCACCGACCACTGGACGCATCCCTACAGCCGGGAACAGGCGGCGTATCCGGTGCCGAGATTACGCACGTCCAAGTTCTGGCCGCCGGTGGCCCGCATTGACAACGCCTACGGAGACCGCCATCTGGTCTGTAGTTGCCCATCAGTGGATGAGTTCTCCCTGGGTTGAAGTCCTGGTGGACGTTCCGGGCACAGCGGAGGTGCTTACTTACGCAGCCGCAGACGCCCTGCCGGGAGACGTGGTGCAAGTCCCGGTGGGGGCCCGGACAGTTTTGGGGCTGGTGCTGGGTTGGCTAAACGAATTGCCGCCGGCATTGCCGCCCGCCCAAGTGAAACCGGTTACAGCCGTCGTACATCGCCAGTTGTTTCCGCCGGATTACGCGCCTTTGTTGCAAAAAGTTGCCGATTACTACCAGGTGTCCCTGGCATCGGTCTGGCGCTTGGCTTTGCCCCCTGGGGTGTTCCGGCGCAGTCAAACCCGTATCCGGCTAGCGACTACCGAGATACCGGCCCATCTATCTAAAAGGGCGCACCAAGTGTGGGAACTCCTGCGCCAGGGGAGCGGGGATTACAGCCGCCGGTACATAGAGCAACAGGCGCCCGGTTGCCAGAGCGCTCTGCGGGAGTTGACCAAAAAGGGTGTGATTACGTCCTACTGCACCTTTCCACCGTCGCCCCAGACCCAGTACCGCACCTGCGTGACGTTGATAGGCGAAAGCTCAACCCCCTTGACCCCGGCGCAAAAACGGGTGGTGGCTTGGCTGCGGCACCAGGGGGGTGAAGCGTGGCTGACAGACGTCCAGCAGCAGGCAAAAACCAGCACGACCACGCTGCGGAAACTGGCGGAATTGGGTGTGATTGCCCTGGATAAACGGCCCTGGTTACGGCGGGAAATGCAAGTAGTGGCTCCTGACCAACCCCGTCACCTGACACTGGCACAACGAAAGGCCGTTGACCACATCCTACGAGCGATTGACGCCGGTGCCTACACCGAAATCCTGCTGCACGGGGTCACGGGTTCCGGCAAGACGGAGGTGTATTTGCAGGCGATTACTGAAGTGATTCGCCGGGGCCGGCAAGCGCTGGTGTTGTTGCCAGAAATTGGTCTAACGCCCCAGGTAACCGACCGGTTCCGGGCGCGGTTGGGAGCGCAGGTGTGGGTCTATCACAGCGGGCTATCGGCGGGGGAGCGCTACGACACGTGGCGGGCCATCTGGCAAGGAGAAGCCACCGTCGTGATTGGCACGCGCTCAGCCGTGTTTGCCCCCTTGCCCCAGTTGGGCCTGGTGGTGTTGGACGAAGAGCACGATGCCAGTTTCAAGCAAAGCCAAATGGCGCCCTGTTATCACGCCCAGACAGTGGCGCGGTGGCGAGCGCAAATGGCCCACTGTCCGATAGTGCTAGGTTCGGCCACCCCTAGCGCTGAGACGTGGCATCGCTTGGGGGGAAGTGCGAATTACCTGGTTCTGCCGGAGCGGATTCCCCCCCGTCCCTTGCCGCCGATTCACCTGGTGGATATGCGCACGGAGTTGGCCCAGCACAATTTTTCGCTCTTTAGCCGGCTGGTGCAGCAGAAGCTGGTCGAGCGGGTGTCACGGGGCGAACAGGTGATGATATTCGTTCCACGCCGGGGTCATAGCACCTTTGTGTCCTGTCGCGCCTGCGGTTACGTCCTGGAATGTCCCCGCTGTGACGTGTCCATGACCTATCACCAGGAGCATCCCGAACAAATCCCCCTGCTGTATTGCCACTACTGCAACTGGCGCCAGGGATTGCCCCAGCGCTGTCCAGCCTGCGGGTCACCCTATTTCAAACACTTTGGCTGTGGGACGCAGCGGGTGGTGCAGGAACTCCAGCGGCTCTGGCCCCGATGGCGGGTGTTGCGTTACGACCGGGACAGCACCAGTACCAAGGGCGCGCACCGGGACATTCTGACGCAATTTCAAGCAGGGGATGCCGACGTGCTGGTGGGAACGCAGATGTTGACCAAGGGCCTAGATTTGCCGCAGGTGACGCTGGTGGTGGTGTTAGCTGCCGATGGACTGTTACACCTGGCGGACTTTCGAGCGCAAGAACGGGCAGCCCAAACGTTTTTGCAAGTGGCGGGACGTGCAGGCCGGGGTGACCAACCAGGCGAAGTCATTATCCAGACCTACAACCCTGACCATCCCGTGCTGCAAGCGGTGCGAGCGTATGACTATGCAGGGCTGATGCGCCGGGAATTGCAGCAGCGCCAGGAGTTGGGCTATCCCCCTTGGGGCCGCTTGGTGCTGTTGCGCTTTAGTGGGCTGGACGCGCATCGCGTGCAACACACAGCCGAACGGTTGGCCGTCCAGTTGCAAGCAGGTCCCTGGGAGTGTATCGGCCCTGCGCCGGCGTTTATCCCCCGTGTGGCCAATCGCTATCGCTGGCAGTTGCTGTTGAAACAAACGGCAGAAGAAACTCCCTGGCCTGATTTGCGCCCCTTGCACCGCCTATGCCCCCAAGATGTGCAGTTACTGATAGACGTGGACCCTTGGGAATTGCTGTAGCTGGAAGCTTGGGGTACAGGGTAGGCAACTGTTGAACGCTTTATACACTCTCATAGCCAGAAATGAACATCCGTTCTAGGCAGCTGGACAGACAATTGTGGCTTTGGCCATCATGGTATTGTGCCCAGGTGAGAAGCCAGCCTGCCAAGTTCTGCTTGGCACAGTCTCCACGGCACCTTCCCCTACCCGTGAGGAATCGGGGCAAGCATGTGTGGAGGTTGTGGCTGCTTCTTACCCAGGTATTAGCGGCAGTTGTACTGCAGTCACTGTGTCGGGACTGTCTCTAGCGACCGCCGGTTAGGGATGGTCGGCCACCTACCACCCCGAGTGCGTGGTCTGAGTGCAACAGTGACTTGCCGGCGAAACTCCGGCACGCTCCGCTCCCGCTGGCGGCGGGGGAAGTTGTTGGGAGAGCCGTTCGCCCAGCAGCCTGTGGAGAAATGTCCATGGTTTTAGGAACGGTACAGCCCCGTTCTTGTTTTTCTCAAGTGGCCTCGCTGTCATTTCGCCGTCCCCATATGCGGACACCACCCACATTGCCCCCTGCAAAAAGCTCGGCAACCGCTTGGTAAAAGGCTAAATAGCTCTCCACTAGTTCGTCGCCGTGTTTTTGACGGTAGTGGTTTTGCTGCGCCTGAAAGGCGACATACCGCTGTTGCACCCAATCGCGCCATAGGGGGGTGACGTTTTCCCAGGCAATCTGGGCAAAGCCGGCCTGCTGCAAATGGGTTTGGTACTGCTCGAGGGTGGGTAAGGTGGGACAGGCGACCATTTGGGCTAGGGTCTCGCGCTCACGGGGCGTTAGGGGTTGCAGTTGCACGTAGTCTTCGATGTAAAAACGCCCGCCGGGTTTCAACACCGCCGCACACTGGGCAAACAAGCGGTGACGGTCGGGGATGTGCAGAAAAACCAGCAGCGAGAGCCAAGCATCGTACTGTCCCGGCACGCCCTGGAGAACATCGCCCTGCAGAAACCGGACTCGGTCGGCCAAGCCGGTGCGCTCGGTGAGTTCAACGGCCATCTGGCACAGACAGGGTTGCAGCTCTAAACCGGTGACCTGACACCCCACCCGCTCAGCGAGGTAACGCGCCGTGCCGCCGACGCCTGCCCCGATGTCCAGCACGTGGGATTGCGCGGTGATCCCCAGCCGTTCGATAGCGTGGTCAATAGCGCTCGTGCCGCAGTAGTGGTAGTGGTCCAGACCCCGCAGATCCGCCAGCGTCAGTCGCTCCGGCAAACCGGCCAATTCCCCCTGTAAAAAGGGCAAACGGTAGCGATACATGCGGGCGAGGGCGTCGTTCATAAGTCGTGTTACGTTTAACATCCCGCCCGATTGTAGCCCAACAGGGCGCCCAAAGGGATACTATAAAAAAGCACTTTTGGGCGTTGGGCATGCGCAGTCATCTCTGTGGGCAACTGGGGGCTGCTGAAATCGGCCAGACGGTGCAACTGTGCGGCTGGGTCGAACATTGCCGCGACCACGGGGGCGTCATCTTTTTTGACCTGCGGGATTACAGCGGGCGCGTCCAGATTGTCAGCGACCCGGAGCGCACGCCCCAGTCCTATCCCCTGGCCCAGCAGTTGCGCCTGGAATCGGTGGTGCAGGTCAAGGGAACCGTCAGCCAGCGACCGCCCGGCTCAGAAAATCCCCGGCTTGCCACCGGCGCTATTGAGATTTACGCCACGGAACTGCAAATTCTCAATCCGGTCACCCGCGCCTTGCCCTTTGCCGTGAGCGGGAGTGAACCGGTGCGGGAGGAACTACGCCTGAAATATCGCTACCTGGCGCTGCGGGGGGACAAGCTCCAGCAAAACCTGCGCCTGCGTCACCGGGTGGTGCAATGCATCCGCCGCTACCTCGAAGACCAACTGGGGTTCTTGGAGGTGGAAACCCCCATGCTCACCCGTTCGACGCCGGAAGGCGCGCGGGATTACCTGGTGCCGTCACGCATTTATCCCGGCCAGTGTTATGCCCTGCCCCAATCCCCCCAACTGTTCAAGCAATTGCTCATGGTCTCCGGCTGCGACCGCTATTACCAGATCGCTCGCTGTTTTCGGGATGAGGATTTGCGCGCAGACCGCCAGCCGGAATTCACCCAGCTCGATATGGAGTTGAGTTTTGTGTCCCTCGAGGACATGCTCCGGTTGAACGAGGAGCTGGTGTGTCACGTGCTCTACAAAATCAAGGGCATCCAGTTGCCGCGTCCGTTTCCCCGCTTGACCTACCAGCAGGCACTCGACCAATACGGCACCGACCGCCCTGATACGCGGTTTGACTTGCGCCTGGTGGACGTTTCGGATGTGCTGGCTGACTGCGGGTTTCGGGTGTTTCGGGAAGCGGTGCAAAGCGGGGGCATCGTCAAAGTCCTGCCGGTGCCGGCAACCCAGGCCCAGACCATTGCCAACGTGCGCATCAAACCCGGAGGTGACCTGTTCCGGCTCGTGACGGAGGCGGGAGCGAAAGGTCTGGCCTATATCCGGGTGCGCGAGGGCTACGAACTGGACACCATTGGCGCGATAAAGGACCACCTCACAGACACCCAAAAACAAGCCCTGCTGGAGCGCACCCAGGCCCGACCGGGAGATTTGCTCCTGTTTGGGGCGGGACCGGCACCGGTGGTGAATAAATCGCTGGACCACCTGCGACAACACCTGGGGCAAGAGTTTCAGCTCATGGACCCCGACGCCATTGCTCTGGTGTGGGTGGTGGATTTTCCCCTGGTGGAGTGGAATCCCGACGAGCAGCGCTACGAAGCGCTCCATCACCCGTTTACGGCGCCCCACCCCGACGATGTGGAGCATTTAGAGCGGGCGCGCGCTTTGGCCTACGACCTGGTGTGGAACGGTACAGAACTTGGCGGCGGCAGCCTGCGCAACTACCAGCGCCCGATCCAAGAAAAAATCTTTCAGCTCATCGGGTTAACGCCCGCCGAGTACGAGGAGAAGTTTGGTTTCTTGCTGGAGGCCTTGGAGTACGGCGCGCCGCCGCACGGGGGCATTGCCTACGGCTTGGACCGCTGGGTGATGCTGCTAGCGGGAGCAGATTCGATTCGGGAGGTGATGGCCTTTCCCAAGACCCAGCAGGCGCGGGATTTGCTCACCAATGCGCCCGCGCCTGTCGCTCCCGAACAGTTGCAAGAGCTGCACGTCCGGTTTGAGTTGCCCCAGGACGCCTAACCTCAATGGAAGTGCCCCCCGCCTTTGCCCTAGCGGTTGAGCAGTTTAACCAAGGGGAGTACTACGCCTGTCACGACACCCTCGAAGCCCTGTGGCACGAGGCCAGTGAACCGCATCGCACGCTCTACCAGGGACTCCTGCAAATCGCCGTCGCTGGGTATCACCACCGTCAGGGCAATCTCCGGGGCGCTACGCTGCTGCTGGGGGAAGGATTGACCCGCTTGCGCCGTTGTCCCGAGTTACCGGCAGAATGGGACTTTGCGGCGTTGATCGCCCAAGCGCAGACCCTGCTGGAGGCCCTGCAACAGGCACCGGCGACACCCCCTGCTTTCACCCTGACCTTGCCCCGCCTATCGTGAGAAAATGTGTTACAATTAGCAACAAATTTTAGTGTTACGTTGCGTTTCGTTAAGGAAGGGGGATGGTCATGATGGTGCCATGGGCGATGCGGTTAGCAGACTTTTTGCGAGCAGAGCGGGAGTGGCCGGTGGGACAGCAGGTGACCTGGACGCTGTTGCGGGTGGTGGCTGGCGTGGTCATGATTCACAATGGTTTGGACAAGCTGGCGGACATTCCGGGATTTGCGGAAGCCTATGTGCAGGTAATTGGGCTACCGTTTCCCATCTTTTTCTCCTACGCAGCGGCCTGGGCGGAGCTAGCGGGTTCCGTGCTGGTAATTCTGGGATTGGCGACCCGCCCAGCAGCCTTGAGTTTGGTTGTGACGATGGCGGTGGCGATTTATCACCACATCAAGGTGGCGGGTTTCGGGATCGCGTTTCTGGAGCTGCCCAGTTTGTATGCGGCCTGCTTCCTGCTGTTTACGGTCAACGGGGCGGGTCCCATTTCCCTGGACCACTGGCTGGGTGAGCGGTTGACCCGCTGGCTACAAGCCCAACGGCTGCAAAAGCTCGATGCAGCGCTGCCCAAGACGCCGGTGGGGGCTGGGCGTTCCTAGACTCCTTCAGCCCGCGCTTGGTAGCATGGGACTAGGTTGAAGAGGCATCCATGCCCACAGTCCTGCTGGTTGAGGACGTTCAGACCGAAGCGGCCCTGCTGGCCAGTTATCTCCAGGGGGAAGGGTTCTTGGTGCAACGGGTGGCCAGTGCCGAAGAGGCCCACGCTTACCTGGCCAAGCAAAAACCAGATTTGATTGTCCTCGACGTGGTCTTGCCAGGAGAAAGTGGGTTTGAACTCTGTCGCCGGCTCAAGAAGCAACCCGAGACAGCGTCCATTCCCGTCATTATCTGCTCTAGCAAGCAGGGGGACATTGACAAGTTCTGGGGGATGAAGCAGGGCGCATCGGCTTACCTCACCAAACCTGTGAACAAGGAGGAGCTAATCCGCACGGCGCGTAGCCTGGTAGGACGGCTCTGAAACTGCTAGGTCAATCAGGGCGTTGACAATGGCCGCGGCTATGGGAGACCCGCCACGCCGTCCGGCTACCCAGATGCGGGGTACAGGGGTTTGTTGCAACATCGCTTTGGCCTCGACCACCCGCACGAATCCCACCGGTGCCCCAACCACCAGCGCCGGTGGGGCGGGCAAATCGGGGAACAATTGACAGAGTTTGATAAGCGCCGTAGGGGCATTGCCAATGGCTACTACCGCTCGGGGGTACTGTCGTAGTGCCGTTTCCATGCCGTTGGCGGCGCGGGTTTCCCCATTGGCGTCGGCAAGGGCCAAGTCCAGCGCGTTCACCAGGGGGTTGGGCAAGTGGGTTGCCAGGTGATGCTTAATTCCTTGGGCCACCAGTCCCACATCGGCAATCACCGGCGCACCCTGGCGCAAAGCCCGCAGGCCAAACTCCACCGCATGGGGACTGAAATGCACTAGATGCTTGAAGCTGAAATCCCCCGTAGCGTGAATGACGCGACGGATGATGATGTATTCGGGGTAACGCCAACCCCAAGGATGCGGGCCAATTTCCCGGTCAATCGTAGCAAAGCTGGCCGCCGTAATTGGGTCTAACGTCATACCTTGCCCCCGCCCCTATCCCCAGTCTAATCGGGGAAGCTTACTCGCGGTAGGCGCCAATGCTGCCGATTTGCAGCCGAAACGGCCCTGGGGCAAAAGTGGGGTTGCGCTGGCCGTCGTAAGCAAACTTGCTCAGCATGATTTGAAATGAAACAATCCGGCTCAGGTCCAGAGGAGGGGCGTTGGGAACCGTTTTGGCGCGAAACACTGGCACCATCTCCCGAAAGGGCAATTTCACCGTGACCCAAGTGGCCGGTTGGGTGTCGAACTGGGCGCTGTAGGCCAAGCTATCCCAGTTTGCATCATCCCGCACTAAAAACTTGTAGCGCTTGCCGTCGCCCCGGACGCGCAGGGTTAAACCGGCATAGCCCCGCAAGTCCAATGGCGGCTGGAGATTCCGGGTACGCACCGACGCAAAGCCCCCATTGTTCTCCGTCGTCACTATCCCCTCGAACCGAGCGCCCGCTGTATCCGGCACCAAGCGGCTTTGGCTACGACCGCCCATGACCACGTCATCTAACGCGCCCCAGACCTGGACACTCTCAGGCCGAGTAAAGTCAAAAATGACATCGCCCTGGGGTGTGACCGTCGCGGGCGGCGGTGTCATCCCCAGCAACTGCTGCACCCAGTTCACCACCGGTACAGCTTCAAAATACGTCGCCGTCTGCCACCAGCGACCAAAATCGGGGAAAATCATGCCACAGCTTTGCACAAACCACCCTTAGCTTAGCAGGATTTGGCCTAGGATTGAGCCATGCATCCAGCCGTCCGTGTGATTTTGGTCGAACCCGTTGGCGCGTTGAACGTAGGGGCCGTCGCTCGGGTCATGAAAAACTTTGCCTGCCAAGAGCTGGTGCTGGTGCAACCCCGCTGCGCGTGGCAGAGTCAGGAAGCGCGACAAATGGCGGTTCACGCGGGCGAGATTTTGGCTCAAGCTCAGGTAGTGCCCAACCTGACCCAAGCGCTAGCTGGTTGCGTGCGGGCAATTGCCACGCTAGGGCGTACCCCTCCCGGTGAGCCGTTGAAAAGTGTGTTGCCCTGGCTGCTCCAGGACGCGGCACCGGTGGCGCTTATCTTTGGCCCCGAAGACCGAGGGTTGACCTGGGCAGAACTACAGTTGGCGCACCGCCAGGTGACGATTCCCACCTATCCGGACTACCCGTCGCTGAACCTGGCCCAGGCGGTAGGCATTTGCCTGTACGAACTCTACCAGTATGGCCAGGCGGATATTCCCCCCGTGCCGCCCGAACCCCCTGCACCGGTTGAGGCCCTAGAAGCCTATCTTGCGGACCTAGAGGATTGGTTGCTCCGCATCGGCTATCTCTATCCCCACACCCGAGCGCGCCGCATGGCCAAAATCCGGCGGCTTCTTCAGCGGGCTGCTCCTTCGGCTGAGGAACTGGCCCTATTGCGGGGGATGGTCCGCCAGGGTCGCTGGGCGCTCCAGGCCAAACCTTAACTGTCCCTTAACGTGCCGATGTTCGCAACCTGGCTATGGTGAAGAAGTAGCTCACCCTCCCTGGTTGACGAGGTTTGTTATGTCCTACCCCGATTTCAGTCAGCTCAACCCTGACGCCCCGTTGGAGGTGCTACCCTCTTACGACTACCAGGTGCCGACCACGACCCTAACGCGGGACGTCATGGCCTACATGAAACAGCACCCCGACCTTCCCGGCGTAATGATTGTGGACGATGGTCAGGTGATTGGCGCGATTAGTCGCCAGCGTTTTGAGTCCCACATGCAGCAGGTGTATAGTTCGGAGATTTATCCCAAACGCCCCATCCAACTGCTGGTGGAGGTGCTCAAAGCGGAGAAATTGCAACTGCCGAGTTCCACGCGGATTGTGGATGCGGCCTTTACCGCGCTGCAACGCCCCCGCAGTCTGGTGTTTGAACCAGTGGTGATGGAATGCCCCGACGGGCAACTGCGGTTGATTGACTGTCTGATGGTGCTGCTGGCCCAGGTGTCCATCCTGAAGCGGCTCCTGTCAAGTTGATTACCACAGCCGGCACTGGGCCTGGTGACGCAACAAATGGTCGCACAGAACCAACGCCACCATCGCCTCCACCATTGGCACGGCGCGGGGTAACACACAGGGGTCATGGCGGCCCCGCGGATGCAGCCACACCTCCTCGCCTGCTTGATTCACAGTACGCTGCGGCTGGAGAATGGTAGCGGTCGGCTTGAACGCCACCCGCAGAAGGATGGGCTCGCCGTTGCTGATGCCTCCCTGGATGCCGCCGGAGCGGTTGGTGCGGGTGCGAATCCGGCCCTGGTCGTCGCAGTAAAACTCGTCGTTGTGCTCACGCCCCGTAAGTAGGGTGCCGGCAAACCCAGAGCCAATCTCAAACCCCTTGCTGGCAGGAAGCGACATCACCGCCTTGGCCAGGTCGGCCTCCAGCTTGTCAAACACGGGGGAGCCGAGTCCCGCCGGCACTGAACGCACCACACAGCCGATGACGCCCCCCACCGAATTGCCCTCCCGACGCATGGCTTCGATGAGTTCGATAGCCTTGGGGGTCATCTCCGGGTCGGGACAGCGCAGGATATTGCTTTCGACCTCGGCATGGGTCACCCGTTCGGGGTCCACCTGGGCCTGCAGGTCCTTGACCCGCTCCACGTAGGCCACGATTTCCGTCCCCGCCACCTGGTGCAGGATTTTTTTCGCAATCGCTCCCGCTGCGACCCGCCCGATAGTCTCGCGCGCCGAAGCCCGGCCACCGCCCTGCCAGTTGCGAATGCCGTATTTGGCCTGGTAGGTGGCGTCGGCATGGGACGGGCGAAAGGTGGTGGCCATCTCCTGGTAATCCTGGCTGCGGGCGTCTTGGTTGCGCACCAGGATGAGAATGGGGGTGCCCAGGGTTTGCCCCTCGAAGACGCCGGAGAGAATTTCACAGCGGTCAGCCTCCTGGCGAGGTGTGGTAATGGCACTCTGCCCAGGGCGACGGCGGTCTAATTCCTTTTGAATATCGTGGACATCCAAAGGTAACCGAGGCGGGCAACCGTCCACTACGACGCCGACCGCACCGCCGTGGGATTCGCCAAACGTCGTGACCCGAAACAAGTGTCCGAAGGTGTTGCCCATGCTTTTGATTCTGCCAAAAAGCCAGCTACAGCGGTGTAAGGCGCTCCCGCTCCAAAAACGGCTCTGGTTCCCCTACCCAATTGAAGTCGCTCACCCGCAGGACAATCCCGCCCGCCGCCCGTTCCGGGTTGAAAAACAGGGCAATCCCGTAGGTCCGCCGGCTATACTCCAGGCCGTAGGTGGCGTCAATGATGCGGGGGGTGCCGCCGTCAAGCCGCAGGACAATATTGGCGCTGGCCCGCAGGGGGCCGTAGAGCTGCTGCGTGAGGGCAAACCGCAGGATTTGCTGGTCCTCTTGCCGGTCAAAGAAAAAGGGCGATTTTTCCCGCAGGCGAAACCGTGGGGAATAAAAAATGCTTAAGGCCGTGTAGTCCAGCCAGTTTTTGGCAAACCGTCCCACCTGCGCCGTAAACCCCACATCGCCCCCCACTACCGTCTGCACCTTGCCGTTGCTGTAGAAGCTGGTAAAACTCAAGGCCCCCAGCCCAATCGAGAAAAAGGGGGTGATGGGCACAGGACTAAACCGCAGCCCTTCGGTCGCCGTCGGGGGCAATGGCTTGCCTTGCCACACCAAAAAACTGCGGTTAACGTTGACCGCTGCCTGGTAGCGCATTAGGGTCTTTTCTTGACCAGGAGGCGTGGTGTCATCGCTGCGGGCGCGAATCAACCGGGCGCTCAGCAGGTACTGCAACTGGGTCTGGCGGTCTGGTCCCAGCGGGATGGGTTGACTAGAAGCCAAGGCCACTCCTGCGCCCAAGCGCACCGTTTCAAACCCCAGCGACCCGTTGAACACCCGTTCCCGGTCCACCACATCGGCAATCACACTGTGGCGGGGCAACCAGCGATGTTCCAAGCGCAGGCGAACGCGCAGGCGCTCCTCGGGGTCCTGGAAATCCAACCGGCTCAACAAGCTGTCCAACTTCACGTTCGTCTGGGGCGTGACATCGGCGCTCAACTGAGTGCGCAACGCCAGGTTAGTGCCAACCGGGGAAAACCCTTGCTCAACGGTGCGCTGCACCAGAAACAGGGGCGTCAACCGGAACGACACCGCTGGCGTGTCCACCACCTCGAAGGGCCGCCCGATGTACAAGCCGCCCAGGTCTTCCCGGTCATAACCGATTTCAATCGGAGCTGGGTCCCGCCCGCGCCGCGAAATGACCACCCGGTCGCGCAACAGGGGAATCGCCACGCGCTGGTCAAACACCAACCGTCCCCCTTCGGCGCGCACTTCGCTGTCTCCCGTCGGCAAGCGGGTCAAGGTCGCTCGCCACGCCCGTAACTCCAACTCCGGCGGGTCAAACGGGTCGTTGGTGATGCGCAGATTGGTAGCTGTGCCGTTGCCCTGGGCGTCAAAGGTCAGTTCATCCGCCGTGAAGCGCCGCAATCCCTGGCCGGGCCGTTCGACCGCCGTTGGCGTGGGGACCAGCAGCCGGGGGGGAGCCAGCGGTTCTACCGGCCGCTCGGCGGGCCGTTGCTCCAAGGGCTGCACCCGCACCCCACCCCGCACCTGAAAAAACACCCCGCTTTCGGTGGCCAGGTCGTATTCCAAGCGTTTGCCCTGCAGCACCTCATCGCCACGGGTGAGCACGACCGGCTCGCCCGTCGCCACCGCTTTGCGGGTCAGGAGATTCACTTCAATTTCGTCAGCCCGGAGCACAGTGCCCCGGTAACGCATCACTGCATTGCCCGTGGCCGTGAAAACCTGAGTTTGTTCGTTAAACGTCTGCCGGTCGGCTTGCACCTGCACCCGCTGTTGGGGGTCTACCGCCTGGGCAAGCGGCTCTCCCAAGGATAAGCGCGTATAGTCGATGTCCTGCACCGAAGCTGGACGTACCTCCTGCAACGTCGCCGCTGCTAGGGATACCCCCGACGCCGGAGGAGCGAAATAGGGCATCGGCAAGCCTCACACCACGCCGTCGCTCAACTACTCCAAGTCCCGCCGCTTGGGATTGCGCGCCGGGTCGCCCGAGAGAAAACCGAACACAAACAGCAACACAAAAAAGGCAATCACCGCATAAACGGTATATTTCAAGGTCAGCATGGTCGTCTCGCAGCGATTAACATTCGTATCTTACCACCCCTGTTTGGCACAATCGGGGTATGGCGGTGGTCGCCCTGCTGACGGACTTTGGCACCCAGGACCACTACGTGGGGGTGCTTAAGGGGGTCATTTTCAGCCTGTGTCCCCAGGCCCAGGTGGTGGACATTGGTCATGGCGTCCCCCCTTACCAGGAGTTAGCCGCCCAGTTTTTGCTGCAACAAGCCTACCCCTACTTTCCCCCAGGCACGATTTACCTGGTGGTGGTGGACCCAGGCGTGGGCAGTGCCCGACGTCCCCTTGCTCTGCGCACCCCCTGGGGCTACGGCGTCGGCCCCGACAACGGCATTTTCACACCTTGGTTCGACCAGGCTGAGCAAGTGGTAGTGCTCAACCGCCCCCGTTACTGGCGCACGCCGACCCCCAGCCAGACGTTCCATGGGCGGGATATCTTTGCGCCGGTTGCGGCCCATCTGGCAGTGGGGGTGCCCTTGACGGAGCTAGGAGAGTCCGTAGACCCGGCGACGCTTGTGCGGGAGTCACCGCCACCGCCAATCGCCACGGCCACGGGTTGGCGCAGCACCATCCAGTACATTGACCATTTCGGGAATCTGATTACCACCTTGCCTGCCGCTGGTCTTCCACGTGCCGGAGCGTTCACAGTGGAGCTGGCGGGTCGGCGCATTCCCTGGGGACGCAGCTACAGCGATGTGCCAGTGGGAGCGCTGGTGGCCCTGGTCGGCAGTCACGGGTACGTAGAAATTGCCTGTCGTCAGGGCAACGCCGCCCAGGTGTGCGGTGCTAAAATCGGGGATGCGGTCGCGCTGGTGCTCCCGACCCATGGAGACAACGGCGAAAATCCATCGCATCCTGGATGCCAATCTGGACCGGGCGCGGGAGGGGTTGCGGGTCCTTGAGGAATGGTATCGCTTGGGGTTGAACGAGCTGGAGCGGGCCGAGCTGTGCAAACACTACCGCCAGGAACTGGCCCGCTGGCATCGCCCGGAATTTCGCGCGGCGCGAGATACGGCCCATGACGTAGGGACGCGCTTGACCCACCCCCAGGAGACCGCCAGGCCGGATGTCCAGGCCCTATTGCAGGCCAATTTCGCGCGGGTGCAGGAAGCGCTGCGGGTGCTGGAGGAATACGCCAAGCTGGTGGACGGGGACATGGCCCAGGCGATGAAACAGTTGCGCTATCGGGTTTACGAATTGGAAGCAGACGCCAAGGGTGACGAACGCCGCTGGAAATTGCAGCAGGCGTATCTGTACCTGATTACCATGCCAGTGCCCCATCTGCTGGCAACGGTGGAGGCGACGCTACAGGCGGGGTTGACCCTGGTGCAGTACCGGGACAAGGACGCGCCCGATGGCCAGCGCTACGAGATTGCCAAGCAACTGTGCGAGCTATGCCATCGCTACGGGGCGCTGTTTATCGTCAACGACCGGGTGGATATCGCTCTGGCGGTGGGTGCCGACGGCGTGCATCTGGGCCAGCAAGATATGCCCCTGCCGGTGGCGCGACAGTTGCTGGGGCCGGACCGCCTGCTGGGGTGTTCCACGACCAACCCCATCGAGTTGCAACGGGCCATTGAAGGAGGCGCTGATTACATCGGCGTGGGGCCGGTCTATGCCACCCCCACCAAAGCCGGGAAACCTCCCGCCGGTTGGGACTATGTAGCCCATGCTGCTCGCACCTGGCCCAAACCCTGGTTTGCCATCGGCGGGATTGACCTGCCCAATCTTGGGGAGGTACTAGCGGCGGGCGCACAACGGGTGGCGGTGGTGCGAGCCATCATGACAGCGGACGACCCTGGCGACGTCACCCGCACCTTTCTCCACAAACTCCGGCCATGAGTGCCCTCTGGCCAGCGGTGCAGCGCACCATTACCGAGGCTACCGGACAACCCTTTGCTGGGACACCGCGCGGCGGTGTGGGTGGGGGCTGCATCCACGCCAACCATGTACTCAGCGACGGCCAGCGGCAATTTTTTGTCAAGGTGAACCGGGCCAGCGCTCTAGCCATGTTCATTGCCGAAGCCGACGGGTTGAATGCCCTGGCCGCTACGGGCACGCTCAAGGTCCCCCAGGTCATCGGCTGGGGTGAAGTGGCAGACCAAGCCTATCTGGTGCTGGAATACTTGCCGTTGCAGCGCCGGGGGAACTGGTATCAGATGGGGCAACGACTGGCGCAACTCCATCGGCGAGGCCGCGGCGAACGCTACGGTTGGGAACGGGACAACTACATTGGCGCCACCCCCCAAAAAAACCACTGGCACACTGACTGGGCTACCTTTTTCTGCAGCCAACGCCTGGCGTACCAATTCCAACTGGCCGAACGGCGCGGCGGGCGCTTTCCTCAGGTGAACGCCTTTCTAGAGCGGGTGCATCAGCTCCTCAGCGACGTCGCTGTCGAACCCGCGCTGGTACATGGGGACCTGTGGGCGGGCAATGCCGCCTTTACCGCGACGGGCGAGCCGGTGATTTTCGACCCCGCCGTGTACTATGGACATCGGGAGGTGGACCTAGCCATGAGCGAACTGTTTGGGGGCTTCCCGGCGGAATTTTACCAAGGTTATCAAGCGGAATGGCCTCTCGCGCCTGGTTACACGCACCGCAAGGTTGTTTACAACCTTTACCACATTCTGAATCACTTCAACCTGTTCGGCGGCAGTTACCACGACCAGGCCCTGGCGATGATGGCGCACCTGCAGCGGTTGCCCCTATCCGGCGTCTGATTCGTACCTCAAAAGCGCCCGTTGGTTAGGGCCTTAGCTAGGAGGGTCTGGAGCTGGGGCTGGACGCGGTGCTGAGACGTGAGTACCAGACCCCCCAAGCTACTGTGACGGGAATCACCAGCTCTAACTGTCAAGACTTGTCGGCAGACGTCTAGGCCATGCTGAGTCTCACAAAACTTGACATAAGTTACGGATAGTTTTATTGACCAAAGATTGCAGATTTTCGATTGTATTTACCTGTAACTTATGCACCTTTTGCTTAATCAATCGGATTCAAATCTGGCAAATATCTAGGCAAATATATCAGTTCACACCCAGCCGCCCCCACCACTTGCTTGATGACCTTAGACCGATGGAAACTAGCATTGTCCAACATAATCTTTTTACCGGATCCAATGGCTGGTAGTAACCACTCACGTAACCAAGTTAAAACCACCTGTAAATTGCGGTTACCTATCCATGTCAATGGCTCGGTCAATCTCCCCAAGTAATAACCACCCATCATACTTACTCTTTTTTGCCATAAACTCTCTCCCCTTTTACACCCCAGCCATACGCATAAACCGCTCGCTGGTCAATGTCGGATGGGTCTATGTAAACGACTTCTTCCGGCTTCACATCCTTCATTCTCTCTAGATATGCCTGTCGCTCTTGCTCGTCTTGCTCTTGGTAGGATTCAGCGCCCTACAAATGGTCACACTAGCCGCCATTTCCTTCTGGGTCGGACTGAGATTGGCCTCGACGAACTTGCGAAATTTATGACTATGCCCCTTTTGGTAAGCAATCACCGGTTTCAGAGTAACGCGCGATACCCGATGTTGAACATCTGGCTCACTTCGACCAGTGTCGCACCCCCCACGACCGCTTCAATGGCCTTCTGACGCAGACCTGTGCTGTAAGGCATAGACATCGCTCCGTAACCGCTCAGTCTTATTCTACGTCAGACTGAATGTTTTTAGCTATAGTGGTTCAGTGAAAGACTTTTACCGGCGATAGGTCCTGGGAAAGCTATGCGGCGGTGAGACAGGTCGTGGAAGCGGCTGGGTGTCGATTGTAAATCCGATTGAGCAGGTGTGGTCTTGGCTAAAACGGTGGGTCAATAACCAAACGGAACCTACGTTCTCTCGTGGACAAAGCTGTCTGTCTTATATGTCAACCTTTGTTGGCTTAGCTATAGCATCCTGGACACTATAGCTAAGCACACAATGTTTGGCATGAGCTACAACTGGAGACCTTGACGCTTTTGCCTTGCTCGCTGTCCAAACACGCCAACTTAAATGTTTTCTGCTATAGCCTTTAGCTAACCGTTGAATCACTTGTCGTGGGTCGCAGGGCGCAGCCCCGTCGCCGGTTTTCACCTTGGCAAATGTAAACTTTTGTTACGGGTTTCGCAGGATAGGGTAGCTGGGCATATAACGAAGGCAGGCTCGGCATTTTGACAAGGCTCATGACACGGCTGCTGGGGCAACGAGTCTGTCTGGGAGTAACAGTAGCCCTGTTGCTAGGTATGGCAACTCCTGCTGTTGCTTCAGAGAGTGCTCCATTTTTGCAGATGCATCGCTGGCTGCAGCTGCTGGCTTTTGAACGCTTCCCTGTCCTGGGTGATAACCACGTCAACGACCTAGCCGGGATTTTTTCAGCACAGGAACGGGAACGCCTGCGGGAACAACTACTGGCGTTTTACCGCCGCACGGGCAAGCAAGTAATGGTAGTGACGATTCACTCGATTCGGGATTACTCCACTACAGACACCTTTGAGTCCTTCGCAACACGGTTGTTTAACCACCAGGGAATTGGCGACCGGCGGCGCAACGATGGAGTCATGGTACTGGTAGCGCCGGGAGACCGCAAGGTGCGCATTGAACTGGGAGCGGGTTATGGTCGCGCGTGGGACAGCCGGATGCAGCGCATCATTGATGACCAGATGTTGCCAGCCTTTCGCCAAGGAGACCTTGCGGGTGGAACCGCGAATGGGGTGAACACCCTGTTGCAGGTGTTAGCTCGGGAACCGGTGGTTGCGCGTAGGGAATCCCTAACGCCACCTAGCGCTACGGGTTCAGGCGTCTCAGCCCTTGTTTCTGGCTTCAGCACGCTCCTATTGCTGGGGGCGGGGGCGCGTTGGGATATGTGATCTGGGATGCCAAGCGGAGACGATGCACTCGTTGTGGCTCCAAGCGACTTCGCCAGGTCTCAGCCAGCCCAGAGGCCATCACAAACCGTCTCACCCGTGGACAACGCCGGGAACAGGAACTCGGCTCTATTCGATATGTGCTGATGGAATGCGCTGATTGTTCCCACGTCATGGTCGTGGGTAAGGAAACGTGGTTTTCTAACTATTCCCGTTGCCCCCGCTGCCGGCACAAGACCCTGAGAACAACGGAGACGGTTCTGCGCCGTGCCACAGGCACCGAAGAAATTCATGAAGCCTGCGAGTTCTGTGGCTATGAGCGCACCAGCGTCGAAATCATCCCGATGCTGTCCGATTCCAGTGACAGAGATTGGGATAGGGATTCCCGTAGCAGTGGGGGTTCCTCGTCCGGTGGTGGGGCGTCGGGACGCTGGTGAGTTAACCCCGCGCAAACGTCGGCAAGTCAACCACGGCCTTTTTACTGGGCTGGGCCGCTGCGGGTTGAGCCGGTTTGGGTTGCGACGACCAGGGGGGGATGGGGTCTTGATACAGACGCGCTTGCTTTTCCCAGTCGGTATTCGGGGCGTAGGTGTAAAGCAATTGCCGCAACCGTAAATTCTCCTGCTGCTGGCGATAAAGGCGGGCTTCCAGTTCCTGGCGCTGTTGCTGTTCCTGCGTGAGGGCGGCTTCCTGCTCTTGCAAACGCCGTTGCTGAAGCGTTTGGATCTGTTCCAGTTGTTGAATCCGTTGTTGGGATTGGCGCAATTGTTCGGCCAGGTTTTCGATCAACCGCTGCTGTTCATTGGCGGTTTGTTGACACAGTTGCAATTCCTGGAGGAGACATTCGGTTTGCGCACGAAGCGTAGCCAACTCTTGATGGAGGTCATGATCGGTTTCATCAGCGGGAGCTCCGGATTGTCGAGCAATGTCAGTTAGGTTCACAGGCGGGGGAGTAAACGCATAATCCGGTTGAACTGACATGGGATCGATACCATCCTCATCACGTAAATACTTTATTTCAGCTTATCGCACGAATGAGTTTTTGACGAGAACCTAGGACTCGTTTTGCCGAAAAATTATCAATTTGGTTGCGGAATTCGTTTAGCTGGCCCAGGGGAGTTCCAAGCGGGGAATGGCCTGAATCAGGGTTTGGGTGTAGGGATGCTGAGGTTGATGGTAAATCTGGTCAGCAGGCCCCATCTCCACGATTTGCCCCTGGTTCATCACCATGATCCGGTCGCTCATGAAGTACACCACCCCTAGGTCATGGGAGATGAACAGATACGTCAGATGAAACTCCGTCTGCAACTGTTTCAACAAATTCAGCACCTGGGCTTGCAGGGAAATATCCAGCGCCGAGACGGATTCATCACAGACGACCAAATCAGGCTGGGTGACCAGCGCGCGGGCAATCGCAATGCGTTGACGTTGCCCTCCGGAAAACTGGTGCGGGTAGCGGGGTAAAGCATCGGCGTCGAGTCCGACCCGTTCCAGCAGCGTCGTAATCTGGGCCAGCGCCGCCCGGCGGGGTAAACGGGGTTGATGAATGAACAGGGGTTCCAGGAGCAAATCGCGCACGGTCATGCGGGGACTCAAGGAACCCAAAGGGTCTTGAAAAATCATTTGCATCCGGCGACGCAGCGGACGCAATTGCGCGGGTGACCAGTGGGTAATCTCTTGCCCGTCGAAGTAGATGTGCCCCCCCTGCACCGGCAACAACCGCAACAGGGCGCGGGCTAGGGTGCTCTTGCCACAGCCGGATTCGCCGACCAGTCCCAGGGTTTCGCCCCGGTGCAACTGAAAGCTCACGCCCCGCACCGCCGGTTGGACATGCCCCCCGCGCCGGTAACTGACCTGCAGGTTTTCCACCCGCACCAGCACGGGCTGTTGTTGGAGCGTTTGCCATCGGTGCGCCTGCATGTCTGGGGAAACGACGGCGGGAGGTGGGCGGTCGGCATAAAAATCCGCCAGCGTGGGTAAAACCTGCAACTTGCGACCAAGCACCGGACGACAGGCCAGGAGACCGCGTGTGTAGGGGTGCTGGGGATGGTGGAAAATCTCGTGGCGACGACCCGACTCCACCACCTGTCCCTGCTGCATCACTAGGACTCGATCAGCCAAATCCGCCACCACCGCCAGGTCATGGCTGATTAAAATGGCGGCCATGTGGCGTTGCCGGCATAGTCGCTTCAGCAAGGCCAGGATTTCCGCCTGGATGGTGACGTCCAGGGCTGTGGTGGGTTCGTCGGCAATCAAGAGCCAGGGGTCCGACGCCAGGGCCATGGCAATCATCCACCGCTGGAGTTGACCGCCCGAAAACTGGTGGGGATACCGGCGCGTCAATCGCTGGAACAGTTCTGCAGGGGCATCGGGGGACAACAGTTGTACTTCCTGGAGCAATTGCCGTTGCCGTTGCTGGAGTTGGGCAGCGGTTAAACGGCGATGGGCGGTACAGGCCTCCGCCAGTTGCCAGCCACAGGTGTAAACGGGATTTAACGAGCTGGCGGGTTCCTGAAATACAATGCCCATCGCGCGTCCCCGGTACTGCGGCCACGTTTTGGGCGTTAGGGTAAGCAAATTCACGCTGGGTTGACCAGGGGGCGACCAGTAGAGCCGTTCAGCGTGGACTTCTCCCGGCGGCGGTACCAGTCCCATGAGCGCTAGCGCGGTCAGCGATTTCCCTGAACCCGATTCCCCGACGATGCCCAGCACTTCCCCCGGCGCCAGGTCAAACGACACGCCCTGCACCGGCGTATGGTTGGGAAAACGGACGGTTAAATCGCGCACCTCCAGCAGGGGCGTCATGGAGCCAGGCCACGTTTAACGCAATAATGTAAAGCATACTCACCTGGCGCAGTGATGAACAACCACAGCAGTTTGGTCATGACGCCGGCCAGCTCCGGGGAAGGGTTAATGCGGACGGGTCGCTTGCACGTCTATACCGCTCCGCAGCGCACCTTTTTTGCTGAAGTCATGGCTATGGCGATGCATCGCGCCAGCCAGGGGCAACGGGTGTTGATCGTGCAGTTTCTCAAGGGGGGGATCAACCAGGGGCCGCAGCATCCGGTGCGACTGGTGCAACATCTGGAGTGGATTCGTTGCCCGATTCCCCGCTGCATTGACACGCCCGATGTGCAGGAAGAAGAAGCGGCGGCGATTAACCAGCTTTGGCAAGAAACGCAGGCGCTTGTCCGCAGCGGTCGTTACCACCTCGCGGTGCTTGATGAACTCATCTTGGCCGTGCATCTGGGGTTGCTGGGGTTGATTGACGTGGTGAGTTTTTTGCAGGAACGCCCGTTGACCATGGACCTGGTGATTACCGGCACGACCTTGCCCCCGGAGATTCTCGCCCTGGCTGACCAGGTAACCGAGTTGCGCCGCCCCCCAAGTTTTTAGTTCTATTGCAAGACCGTTACAGAACCCGGCAAGCCATCACAAACCGTGCTACGATTCCGCCCGTAGGTGAGTGGGTATCGTGCTGTGACACTTCGAGTAGCGGTTGTGGGTGGTGGCCCCGCAGGGGCATCGGCAGCGGAAACGTTAGCGAAAGCAGGCATCGAAACCTACTTATTCGAGCGCAAGCTGGATAACTGTAAACCCTGTGGCGGGGCTATTCCCCTGTGCATGGTGGAGGAGTTTGACTTGCCCCCCGACATCATTGACCGGCGAGTGCGCCAGATGAAGATGATCTCGCCGTCCAACGTGGAAGTGGACATCAAACTCACCAACCCCCACGAGTACATCGGCATGTGCCGGCGAGAAATTTTGGATGCCTTTTTGCGCCATCGCGCGGCCCGTTTGGGTGCCCAGCTTATCCATGGTCTTGTGCAGGACATCACCTTGCCCCAAACCAGCACCGAACCCTACCTGCTGCACTACAACGACCTGAGCAACGGCAGTCCGACCGGCATCCCCAAAACCTTAGCCGTGGATGTGGTCATCGGAGCCGATGGGGCCAACTCCAAGGTCGCCAAGGCGATTGACGCGGGGGACTACAACTACGCCATTGCCTTTCAAGAGAGAATTCGCCTGCCCCAAGAGCAAATGCGTTATTACGAAGACCGCGCCGAGATGTACGTGGGAGATGATGTCTCACCGGATTTTTACGCCTGGGTGTTCCCCAAGTACGACCACGTGGCGGTCGGCACCGGCACAATGCGGGCGAACAAAGCCGACATTCGCCAATTGCAAGCTGGGATTCGCAAGCGGGCAGCGGCGCGACTCCAGGGTGGCGAGTTGATTAAAATTGAAGCCCATCCCATTCCCGAGCATCCCCGGCCTCGGCGCGTGGTGGGGCGAGTGGCCTTAGTAGGAGACGCCGCTGGTTACGTAACCAAATCTTCCGGGGAAGGGATTTACTTTGCCGCCAAATCGGGCCGGATGTGCGCAGAAACCATTGTGGAAGCGTCCCAAGGGGGCAAGCGGCTACCGACGGAACTGGATTTGCGCCAGTACCTGCGGCGGTGGGACAAAACCTATGGCCTGACCTACGCCGTGTTGGACTTGCTGCAACGGGTGTTTTACCGGTCGAATGCCACGCGGGAAGCCTTTGTGGAAATGTGCGCGGACCCTGATGTGCAGCGGCTAACCTTCGACAGCTATCTATATAAAACTGTGGTGCCGGCGTCCCCCTGGGTGCAGCTCAAAATTGCAGCCAAGACCATCGGCAGCCTCCTACGAGGCCACGCCCTGGCACCGTAGCGCTGCAATCGCCAGGTCACTGAGGCGGGTTACAGGGCGCAGCTCTGTCCTGGATTGCCATCAACTGGGGTCGTTAAGGTGTTCGGTCCCGTTGCCAGGTAAACCAGGCGCGTCGCCACCAGGTCGCTCGGGGAGCTGTCGGCAAGCGGGTCTCTCCCAGCAGCCATCGCCAACTGTCCCAAGTGAGCTGTTCAGCGGGAATGGCGCCGTAGTGGCGATAGGGCGCGAGGTTATCCAGCGTGTGCCAGCCGAGGCATTCCCCTCGAGAATGGACAAGGCGCTTGCTCCGGGCCTGGGTATGAATCTGCAAGTCCCGAGGAAAACGTTGCCGCGCTTGGGTTTCAGTCCAGCCCTGGCGCAGGAAAACTGGGTCAGTGAGAATAATCCAAGAGAGTTGCTGCTGTGGTGGATGCCGCCGCCGGTAGAGCAGATGCCCTAGGGCCACCGCCAGTTCGTACCCCAGCACCGCTGGCACCGGGTAATGTCCCACTGCATCGCCAACGGCGTAAATGCGTGGGTGGCTGGTTTGCAAATAGCGATTCACCTGGAGATAGGGTCCTCGCCGTCGCAGCTCGATAGAACCTAGTTGGTCGGGCGGAACATAGGGCGCAGTCGCTAGCAGCAGCGTATCCACTTCCCAATCGCCCTGGGGTGTCTCTAGGCGCAGGCCGGTGGGTTGGACGATGATGCGTTTGATGGGGGTTTCCACCTGCACCTGGACACCCTCCGCCTGCAAGATACAGGTCAACCGCTCGGCAAGGGGCGCTTCTTCCGCCGGGAGCAGTCGCGGTTCCGCCACTGGCCAGAAGACCGACACACCGAGTCGCACCCAGGCTTGCGCTAGAACCACCCCCACCGGCGTATTGCCCACGATGCCAACGCGGCCTGGCGGCGCGTCCCACACCAGCCAATCATTGACAGTCTGAAACGGGACATGACGCAGTTCGGGAATCTCTGGCACCAGGGGCGTTCCGGTTAACGCCACGATGTAACCCCAGGCCCGCAGGGAGCGCTCCGGCGTTTGAACGGCCAACGTGGGTTCACTGATGAATTGCCCTGGCCCTGCGACCACATCAACGCCAGCTTGGAGCAAGGCGGCATCACCGAAGCGACTTTGGCTACACCAGACCTGGTGCTCCACCCAGCGGTAGGCCGCTTCCCAATGGGGCGGTTGTGCCAGCTCACCGTTGAACAACCAGGCAGCCTGTTGCCCTTGGCGGGCGATGACACCGACCTGACGCCAGTACCCAACCGCTATCCGGCTCCAGTCCGCTTCCCCGCCAGTGACCAAAGCAACGCGAGCCCCTTGATGCGCCGCCCAAAGGGCCGCCCAGCGTGCCTCCAAAGACCCGCCCAAGATAACAACGTTGTAATCAACGGCCATTACCGCGTGTAGAGATAGCTGGCCTCGGAGATCACCGGAATTTCCGCGTACAGTCCTCGCGCCGACTGGACCACGCCATAACCGACCGCCACCAGCACGCCCAGGAAAATGGTGTTGAATAACACCTCCTGCAAAAAGCCCTGCACCAGGGGTTGTAAAACAAAACCGTAAATGATGGTGACCAGGGTAAGCACGATGCTCAACAGGATGGCCTGCATGGTGTTGAAGCGAATAAAGTGGGAGATTTTTTCGTTGCGCACGACCAGGGCAAATAGCAGGATAAATACCAGCAGACTCCCCAGCCCCAGCGGCAGAGCGCTGTAAATAACATCAAGGGGAAGCAAGGGGTACCGGAGATAGGTTAGAACGGGAAATTGCCGGAAGAGAAACTGGCCATAACCGATGCCGTCGTACAGCGGTAGCAGGTACACCAGACCCGCACACAACCGGTCGAAGGCGGTGGTCGAGCTGCGCCAAACCATGATCAAAACCTCCCAGCCAACGGAGAGGGCGGGATTCGAACCCGCGGTACGGAGTTTCCTGCCGTACAACAGATTAGCAATCTGCCGCTTTCGACCACTCAGCCACCTCTCCTGGAGTGGATTTGCGATAGACCTGTAATATAACATAACCCCAGAATGGGTGGAGCAGGCGGGATGCCATTGCCGGAGTTTTGCGAATGCCAGCACCCCTTGGTCCAGGCGTTGCAGGAGCAGACGGACTGGGAATTGCTCCGCCAGTTCCAAGCGGAACCGCACCAAGGACGGGCGTTTGTAGCCCTGTTTTGCCGCTATGCCCTACTAATCTATGCCCTAGTCAGCCACGGAGCGCCCACCGGCCTCCAAGTGGACTATCTCTTTGCCACCACCTGGCGTTACCTGTACCAGCAACTGCGGGACTTGTCACCCTCGCCGGAGATGACCAGTTTGCAAAGCTGGCTAGTAGACCGCACGGGCGATTGGTTGAGCCAGGTGGACGTTCCCCCGCCGGAGCAGATTCGCTATCGCTTGTCGGCGGCATCGCCGCCCCTGTGGTGCTATCTGGAAGAGGCCCTTAACCAGTTGCCCACGCCCCTGCGCACGGCAATAGTCCTGAAAACGGTGGGGGGCTGGTCGGAGGAAGAAATTGGGCGGGAACTGGAGCTGCCCCCAGAGCAGGTGACTGCCTTGATTCCCCGCGGGCAGGATGAGTTGATGGCCCATCTACCGGCGGATATTTGGTCCATCTACCTGGAGGAACAGCCCCGTCCGGAGGTGACCCCATGACGGAAACGCCACCCCCTTTGACGCCGGGGCGTTGCTTGGCGGGTGCCGCCATCAGCGCAGGACTCAGCGTGGCGATTTTTCTCCTGACGCGGGCCATCGCCATTGGGCTGGCGACCCATCCGCTCCACAGCCAGAATCCCCTAGTGCTGCGCCTGGCAAGTGTGGTGCGCACGGTGCTAGTGGGTGGGGGAACCCTAGCCGTTGTGGTGTTTGGTGTCTTTACGGTGGGGTTGTTGCTCCTAGCGGTGCGGGTAGCGGTTGCGCCCCCCGATGGGTAAACGGCTGTGGGACCTGGGATTGGTGCTGCTGGCCGGCGCCTGTGCCTTTGGGGCGGGCGGGTTGTGGCTGGCGGTAACGGGAACGCTCCTGCTGGAGGCGTTGCCGGCTCTGCAGGCGTTTGGGGTCGGGTTTCTCCTGGGCCAGGTTTGGAATCCGGTGCAGGGGCAATACGGCATTGGGCCGCCGGTGTGGGGCACGTTGGTGACGACGGGACTGGCGCTGGCGTTGGCCGTGCCTCTGGGACTCGGCGTTGCAATTGGCCTAGCGGAGTCGTGGCCCTGGTTGCCGTCCCGCTGGCGGGTGTTCGGGGCCGCCTTGGTGGACCTGTTGGCGGCCATTCCCAGCGTGGTGTACGGATTGTGGGGCATTTTTGTGCTCATTCCGGCGTTGCGGCTGTGGCAAAAGGGACAACCGCAGCTTTTCGGGGAAACGGTTATCGGCCCGTCGGTGGGGGTGGCGAGTCTGGTGCTAGCCATCATGCTGGTGCCGACCATCGCCACCGTGGCCCGCAGCAGTTTGCAGCAAGTGCCGCAGGAGTACCGGTGGGCGGCAGCCGCCCTGGGAGCTACCCGTTGGGAGCAGTTGCTGGGGATTGTGTTGCCGGCAGCGCGGGTGGGCATTGGCGGCGGGATTTTGCTGGCCCTGGCGCGGGCGCTGGGGGAAACCATGGCGGTGACCATGTTGATCGGCAACGCCCATCGCATCAGTGGTTCCTTGTGGCAGCCGGGCAGCACGATTCCCAGCCTACTGGCCAATCAGTTTGCCGAGGCCCAGGGGATGCAGGTGGCCGCGCTGATGTATGCCGCGCTGGTGTTGCTGGGGGTGACCGTCGCAATGCATCTGCTGGCGCGGGGAGTCATCCCAGCAGGGATTGACAGTGGGCGGGAAAACCCGCTTGGGTGAGAGCCTGGGCCGCCGCATCGCCGTCGTGTACGCGGAATTGGGGACCGAAGCGCACCTGGATCGGCTGTAGGGGATGATAGATGGTGGCAACCACTGGGATGCGAGCCGTTTCGCCGCACCAGGGTTTGAGCAGCTCTCGCAGTTGGGCCTGGACCTGCGCATCCTTGGCCTGGTCGGGGGTCAGCGTCATTTCCACCAGTCGCACTGCGTGGGCGGGTTGGGCGTCCTCCAGCACCAGTTGCATCTGCTCGTCCCGTTCGTCCAGCCGCCCCCAGACCACTAGGGGTTGCTCCGGCAGCAGGTGCGCCCCCACCTGGGCGTAGACGCTAGGAAATACTACCGCCTCGCAACTGCCGCTCAAGTCCTCTAGGGTGACCACAGCCATGCGTTCCCCCCTCTTGGTGGTAATGGGTTTGACGTGGGTGACCAGAGCAAGTGCAATCACTGGGCGATGGGTCGGGAGCTGCGCCAGTTGGCTGAAACGGATGGGGGCCAACACCTGAGCGCGCGCGGCCAAGGGTTTCAAAGGATGGTCCGAGATGTAAAACCCAAGCAGCTCCCTTTCCAATTGCAGCTTTTCCTGGGATGAGTAATCGGGCACGGGGGGCGCTTTGGGGGCGGTCGTAGTGGCTGTTGCGGGCGCACCGTCCCCTAACAGACTCAACAGGTCGCCCTGGCCAGCAGCCCGGTCCCTGGCGCGACGGTTGGCCCAGTCCCAGAGCAGTTCCAGGTCCGCTAGCATCTGCCGCCGGTTGGGATGCAAACGGTCAAGGGCGCCCGCTTGGATCAGGGCTTCGATGGCCCGCCGGTTAACAATCCCCGCATCCACCCGGTCGCACAGGTCCGCCAACGACCGAAACGGCCCAGTCCGCCGCACCTGGAGAATATGCTCCACTGCACCCTGACCCACATGGCGCACCGCCGACAGGCCGAACAGGATTTTCCGGCCCTCGGGTAGGGGGGTGAAATCCCGGTCGGAGCGGTTAATGTCCGGCGGTTCCACCTGAATCCCCATGCTCTGGCAGGTGCCGATGTAGCGCTGGATTTTGTCCTGGTTGCCAATCTGGGACGACAGCAGCGCCGCCATGTACTCCACCGGAAAATGGGCCTTCAAATAGGCGGTCTGGTAGGTGATGTAGGCATAGGCGGTGGCGTGGGACTTGTTGAAACAGTTGGCGGCAATGCAACCGTTGGCCAGCAGGAAATTGTGGTCCTGGGCCACGCCAATGTCGTAAACCGCTCGTTTTCCCAGCGCACGGCGGGCAATAATTTTGGGCATCCGAAGGCACCTGCAACCCGTAGTTGCATTCTAGCGAGAACCCTCCACCACCGCTTCCAACCCCCGCCGGTCGGGGAGATAGAAATGCTCGGGGTCAGAGCGCACCAACAATCCTTCCTGTTCAAACTGTTTTAGGACGCGGGTGACGGTTTCCCGGCTCAGGCCGCACAGGCCGCCCAGTTCCCGGTGGGCCAGGTTGGGGATCAGCACGCCGCCGGATTGCACTTGTCCCTGTCCTTCCGCCAGAAACAGCAGCACATCCGCCAGCCGAGCGCGGCTATCTGACTCCCGCACCTGCAACCGGCGGTTGAGCTGTTGAATGCGCTTGACTAGCAGTTGCGCCAGGCGAAAGCCCACCTGGGGTTCGGTGTTGATCAGGTCCCAGAAGTCGGCGGCGGGCAAACTGCCAACCGTGACCGGGGTGAGGGTGACGACATCGCTGGCGCGCGGGGACGATTCCAAGCTGGCCATTTCCCCAAACAAGTTGCCTGGCCCCAGGATATTGAGAATGATGTCCCGCCCGTCCCGGCTGCGGGTTTGGACCTTCACCCAGCCCTGGATCAACAAGTACACCGAATCGCCCCAGTCCTGTTCCAACACCAAGGTGGCTCCAGCGCCATGCTGCCGCACCACCAGCCGTTGACTAGCCCGCTGGAGAATCGCCGGCGGCAGGCCGTGAAATAAAACGGTGGATTTGAGAAATTCGGTCAACGGGGGAACCGGCATTGTCAGCGCGCTCGCAAAAGCTACGTCCTATTCTCTCAGCAAAACCAACCCGCCGGAAAAAAACAACAAATTCTGTTAGAATGCGCATGAAATCAGCGCAAGCGGGGGTGCGAAAGGTGGGGCTATTCAGCCGCTTTTCACGGGACATGGGCATTGACCTGGGGACGGCCAACACCCTGATTTACGTGGCCGGGCGGGGGGTGGTTCTGCAGGAGCCATCGGTGGTCGCCATTGACCAAGAACAAAAAATTCCTTTGGCGGTGGGGGAAGAAGCCAAACGGATGTTAGGGCGGACGCCGGGCAATGTGGTGGCGGTGCGTCCTCTCCGGGATGGGGTCATTGCCGATTTTGACACCGCCGAGCTCATGCTCAAGTATTTCATCCGCCGCGTGCATGGGCGCCGCTCCTTAGCCCAGCCACGGATTGTCATTGGCATTCCCAGTGGCGTTACCGGCGTAGAACGGCGAGCGGTCATTGATGCGGCGCTGCGGGCGGGAGCGCGCAAGGTGGATTTGATAGATGAACCGGTGGCGGCGGCCATTGGCGCCGGTTTGCCCGTGGACCAGCCCATCGGCAACATGATCGTGGACATTGGCGGCGGCACAACGGAAGTGGCGGTGCTGAGCTTGCAGGGCGTGGTGCTGAGCGAGTCGGTGCGGGTGGCCGGCGACGAACTCACCGAAGCGATCATGAACTACATGAAAAAGGTCCATAACCTGGTAATTGGGGAGCGCACGGCGGAGGACATCAAGATTGATGCCGGGTCGGCCTACCCGGTGGGCAATGACGACCAATTGGTGGAGGTGCGGGGGTTACACCTGCTGTCGGGGTTGCCGCGCACTATCACCATTAAGGCGGCCGAAGTCCGCGAGAGCATGGCCGAACCCCTAGCGGTGATTGTGGATGCGGTCAAGCGCACCCTGGAGCGAACCCCACCCGAGCTGGCGGCAGACATTGTGGACCGAGGGATTGTGCTCGCTGGAGGTGGTGCCCTGTTGCGGGGCTTGGATACTCTGATCAGTCATGAGACGGGGATTGTGGTGCATGTAGCCCCGGAACCGTTGAACTGCGTGGTGTTAGGAACGGGCAAGGTTCTCGAAAGCGCCCAAGGACTGGAGCGGGTGTTCAGCAGCCGTTCCAGTTGACGGCCAAGCGATGTAGGATAGGGGCAGTTTGGGGCCGACGATGACCATGACCCGGTTCGCGTTCCTCCGGCGTTGGTGGCAGCGTTATACCTTGCAGGTCGTGACGGGTGTGGGGATAGTGGCGCTGGCCATGTATTTACAAACCACCCAGGCGTGGCTGGTGCAGGAGTTGCACCGGGGGATATGGGGACGGCGAGTGCCGGATACCCAGTTGATGGATGCACGGGTCCTGGAACTGGAGATCCAGGTGCAGGAGCTGCAAGCCCAGAACCGTCAGTTACAACAGTTGCTGGGCTACCAGCAGAAGTTGCCTTTGGCGACAGTGGCGGCGATGGTGGTAGGCCGCAGTGCTGGGCATTGGTGGCACCAGCTTTGGGTCGGGGAAGGTCACCGCAAGGGGATCACCCCTGGAGCCGTGGTACTAGCACCGGGTGGTCTGGTCGGTCGTGTCCTGGATGTGACACCCCAAACCAGCCGCGTGTTGCTGCTGACCGACCCTAGCAGCAAGGTGGGGGTGATGGTGAATCGCTCCCGAGCGATGGGGGTCTTGGTGGGGCAGGGCACGGGACAACCAGTGGTCGAGTTTTTTGACAAACATCCCGACGTCAAGCCAGGGGATGCCCTGGTTACCTCCTCCTTTAGTACCCTGTTTCCGCCAGGGATTCCAGTGGGGAAGGTGGAAAGCATTGACTGGCGGGCGATGCCGGCGCCCCGAGCCACTGTGCAATTAAACGCCCCGATTGAGCGCCTGGAATGGGTGTTGCTGCATTGCTATGGTCAGACGTCCGCTGAACTCCTCGCTCCTTAGGGGGCGGATACTCCTAACGACGGTGGTTTCGGCGGTGATGGCCTTGGCGCTGTTGCCCCTGCGCTGGCCAGGGATGGAACTGGCTGGGATTGCCCCGGACTGGCCGTTGATTTGGGTGGTGGCCTGGAGCATCAAACGTCCGCCCTGGCAAGGGCTAATTGCCGGTATTGCCCTGGGGATTTGCCAGGATGGGCTGGTGAATCCAAGCATCGGCTGGTGGCCGTCCCACGGGTTGAGCTTGGGAACGGTGGGTTTCTTGACGGCGCTGTTGCAAAAAGACCGCCTGATCCAAGAGGACTTTATTTCGGTGGCGTTGATCGTGTTTGCGATGGCGGTGATTGCCGAGACGGTGATGGCGATCCAGTGGACGGTAATGGGCCAGCGTCCTCTGGGCCAGATTTGGTTCGACCACCAGCGATTGGCTTTGGCGTCGGCCATTCTCAGCAGTCTCTGGGCGCCGTTGGTCTATGCGCCGTTGAGTCGCCTGTGGCAAAGCGATTGAGTCCCGACCTGCGTCCGACCACCGCCAAGGTGCGCGAGGCGTTGATCAACATCTGGCGGGCACCCTTGCAGGGGGCAACTTTCCTGGATTTGTGTACGGGAACGGGGGCGGTGGCGCTGGCGGCCCGTCAGGCTGGAGCGCGGCTGGTGGTGGCGGTGGACAGTTCGGCCAAAGCAATTCGTGCCTTGGCTCCCTACGCGAACCGGGAGCACTTCATCGTCCTGCAGGGCCGTTTACCGGGTTGCCTGCAGCGCTTACAGACGGCCTTTGACCTCATCTACTTCGACCCCCCCTACGCCAGTGGGCTGTACAGGCCGGTGTTAGAGGGCATTCTTACCTATCAACTGCTGGCCCCTGATGGAGAGATGGCTGTGGAACACCACCGGCAAGTACCTCTGCCAGAGCACGTGCAATACCTGGTACGCACCCGCCAGAAAACCTACGGCGATACGGTGTTGAGTTTTTACCGGCTCGCAGATTGAGCTAGTCGCGCCGGTACTGGACGTAGGCCGCCACCAGTAAACCGGCAATGGTCACAGGTACCAACCCCAACACAATGCTTAGCACCAACGGTTCAATCATCGCTCTAACTTGCTAGGGTGGGGATGTCATCGAGCTATTGTACCGCAATGGGGCGCTGGTGGCGGCAATTTTGGGGAGCGGTGGCCTTCTACAGCATCTTGCCAGTGCCCAAAAACGCCGAGGTTCAACAGGTGGCGGTCTGGGCGCCCTTGGTGGGCGTGGTGCTAGGGAGTTTGCTCGCGCTGGTGGACCAACTGTTAGCGCCCATGCCGCTCTTGCCCCGCAGTGGGCTGCTGGTGGCCTTGCAGGTGGGGTTGACCGGCGGGTTGCACCTGGACGGGGTGATGGACACGGCAGACGGCCTGGCCGTTTCCGACCCGCAACGGCGCCTGGAGGTCATGCGCGATAGCCGCGCGGGAGCCTACGGGGTCATGGCGGGCTGCCTGGTGCTGGTGCTAAAAATCCTGGCGCTGGGGCATCTGCCGACGGAACGGTTCTGGTTGCTCACGGGCGCCATGGGCTGGAGCCGCTGGGGACAGGTGGTGGCTATTGGCCTTTATCCCTACCTGCGCACCGAAGGCAAGGGGGCGCTCCACCACCAGCAGAGGCAGCCGGGGCAGTGGTGGCCAGGGCTGGGTTTCCTGGTGGCTTGGGCGGGCCTGTGGAGTCTCCTGCGGGGCGATGGACGGTTCCCCCTGGTCTTTACCAGCTGGGGATTGCTGCTGGCGCTGGCGGTCGGTTTTGTCCTGTACCGGCAACTGGGAGGCCACACGGGGGACACCTACGGCGCGGTGGTGGAATGGGTGGAAACTCTGTGCTGGTGCGCCATGACCGCCCTGCTCCCCAACCAAGCCCTATCATAAAGGCATGGACTACGCCCTGGACTTTGGCAGTAGCAATACGGTGATTGCTCGCCGGTCTCCCGTGACCGGACAGCCAGAAATCGTCGCACTCCCAGGGCTTTCCCAGCCGGACGGATTAATTCCCACGCTGGTGTGTGAAGTGCCTGGGGACCCCCCCACCGTGCTCTGCGGCCAGCAAGTGCGGGAGTATCTTCACCAATCCCCCCACGCGCCGGTGTTTCACCACTTCAAGCGGTCGCTCCTGCACGCATCCGACGAGGCCAAACGGGTGGGTACGACGTTTTTACAGCGCCTGTTGCAGGGACTCCACCAGCAAAACTACGCCATCAACGCCCTGGTCTTGACCGCGCCGGTGGATGCCTTTGAACCCTATCGCCAGTGGCTCACCGAAATGGCCCACGCCTGGCGGGTCACCCAGATTCGCCTGTTGGATGAACCGACGGCGGCGGCGCTGGGGTATGGCGTGGCCGAGAGTGACCTGGTGTTGGTCGTGGACGGCGGCGGGGGAACGTTGGACCTGGCGCTGGTGCAACTGCAACGACCGGGCACCCGCACCCATCTGGGCTGGATTCTGCGGTGGGGCGACCGGGTGTTTGACGACCGGCAGCGGCCCTGCCAGGCGCAAGTGATTGCCAAGGCCGGCGTGAATCTCGGGGGCGCCGACATTGACCGCTGGATTTTTGACTACCTGGTGCAGCGGGAGGGGTATGCAGCGGGCGAGTTCATTCCCCTGACCCTGGCGATTGCCGAGCGCCTGAAAATCCAACTGTCGGATCAGCCCAGCAGCCACCAGATTTACTTTGACCCCCGCACTGGTTACACGCGGCACTGGTTTTTAGAACGCACCGAGCTGGACCAGATTCTGCGCGACCAGGCGTTCTTCGCTCAACTAGACGCCGTGATGCAATACCTGTGGGCGCAGGCGCGGGTGCAGGGGTACCGGCCTCGGGACGTGGACGCAGTGCTGCTGGTGGGGGGCATGAGTCAAATGCCCGCTGTGCGCCAGTGGCTGCACAACTACTTCCCGCCCTCCAAAATTCACCATCACCGGTCCCTGGCAGTGGTGGCCCACGGCGCCCTAAGGTTGAACTTGACCGCTCCCATCCAGGACTTTCTCTACCACAGCTACGGGCTGCGCTACTGGGACAAACGCCGTCAAGGTCACCACTGGCACGAACTCATCCCCGCAGGTCACCCCTACCCCAGTCCCGAACCGATTGAACTGGTGCTGGGGGCGTCTCGACCGGACCAGACGGCGGTGGAACTCGTGCTGGGGGAACTGCGTCACCCCACCGGCCAGGGTGCGGTTTACGTGGAACAGGGCCGCCTGGTGCTGCGCTCGATCCACCAAGACCCCGACGTGCAAATCCTCAACGCTGCCTTGCACCTGCCGCTCGACCCCCCTGGCCAACCGGGAGAAGACCGCCTGCACTTGGCTTTTCGCGTCAACGCCGACCGCCAACTTTGCCTCACCGCCCGCGACTTGCACACCGGCCGGCTCCTGTGCCATGAGCAACCGGTTCTCACCCTCGCCTAATCCTAAACCTTGACAGTTTGTAAAGATTTTGTTACGTTTGTTTACAAATCAAGCCTGAGGAGGCAAGGCGATGCGTACCGATTTAGAGTTTCGCAACCCAGCGTTATTGGGGCCGGTGGTGTTTCGGCCTGGGTTTAACAACTTCGAGCAGATTACGGCCACCCAAGCCTGGTCGCTATTTTTCACCGCCAGTCAGGAGGACAATATCTTCGGCTACAACCCCCAGATTGGCTGGTTCCTAAACGGGGTGCTGTTGGCAACCGTGTTGTTCGGGGCGTTCTGGACGCAATTATTCAAAAACTCCTACCTGGTGTGGCAACTGCTCCAGCAGTGGGGTTAACAACTGTTGAACTCCTTATGCACTTTTGTAGCCGGAGATAAACATCTGTCATGAGGGGCTGGACAAACAACAAGGGCTTTGGTTATGACGATAGCGTGCCCAGGTGAGAAGCCAGCCCGCCAAGCTTTCGTCTCCTTGGCACAATCGCCACGGCACCATCTTTCTACCTGCAAGGAATCGAAAGAAGCATGGGTGGAGGTTGCAACTGCGCCTTACCCAGGCACGAGCGGCGGTTGTACCGCAGTTGCGGTGTCGGGACTGTCTCTCGCGACTGCCGGTTCGGGATGGCCGACCACCTGACCGCCCAAGAGCGCGGTTTGCGTGCAACCGTGACTGGTCGGTGAGACGCCGGCACGCGCCGCTCCCGTCGGCGGCGGGAGAAGTTGTTGGGAATACCGTTTGCCCAGCAGCCTGTGGAGAATTGTCCATGGTTTTAGGAACGGTTAACGGGGCACCAGCAGGCGGAATAAACGCACCAGCAGGGGATGCGGATTGGCGGCGGCAAACACTAGGCCAGTTACCCGACCGTCCACCTCTTCCGTCCACAGGGTCATGGTCTGTTCTGTGCGGCACTCTTGCAGGAGTTCGGCGATGGTCATCCGGGAGCGGTCAAGCGGGGCTTCCGCCGTTGTGAGGGCCGCCTGCACTTCTGCCAATGTCACCTGAAGACCCGCTTCTGTCGCTAGTTCCACGATGACTTGGGCTAGGGCGTCTGGGTCGTTTGCCGCTTGCAGCCGCTCTTGACGGGCGGGGTCCTGCATTACCTGTTCAAGGAAAGCTTGCAGTTCAGCTGGAGTCATGGGTGTATCAGATTCCCTAGGTCTACGGTGGGGGCCGGTTGCAGGGGGCCGCGACTATCGAGCACCCAGGTCACTACCAGATAGAATACGCCCAAGAGAATGGCCACTGCGCCAGTGAGCATGGCCGTGAGTCGCCCCCGCTGCATGGTCAGTCGTGGCTCCCTAGCACTTGTGAAACGTAGGCGGCTGCCGCCCGCACTAGACCAATCATCCGCCCGTAGGGCATCCGCTTCGGGCCAAGAATTGCGACAGAACCCACGGGCACCCCGTCTTGCCGGTACATGGTGGATACCAAGCTACACAAGTGCATGGACGTCAGGGGGTTTTCCTGACCAATGATAACCTGTACGGGCGAGTTCTCATCCCACAGCAACGCTCCTAGACGTTCTTGCTCTGTCTCGAGCGCTTCCATGACCGGCTGAACTTGGCTGGCCTGCTGGAATTCTGGTTGTCGCCGCAGGGCCTCCGCCACGCCACTGATCAAAAGCGGCATGGTGACTGCCGGACGTCCCCAGGCGTGTAACTGCTGGCGCAGGGGGGACATCAGCGTGCGCAACCACTCCCCATAGGCGGCAAATTCCCGCTCCAGGGCCCCCCAGTCCATCGCCGCAACTTCCCGCAGCGTTCGACCCTGCAGGTGATGGTTCAAAAACTGGCCCACCATCTCCAGCGCCGAATCCACATCCACCTGTGGCGGGGGCACCCAATCCAACAACGTGGATTCAACTCGTTCTCCCTCTAGCACCACCATCAACGCCACTCGTTCCCCGACCGCTACCAGGCGCAGGTATTTCAAGCGAGCACAGCGGGGTTGCGGTTGCGTTACCACGATAATCGAACCGCTCAACTGGGCTAACAACTGCGCTGCTTGGCGCAGGACCCCTTCGAGATGTTCCGCCGCATCTGGCGACGGCAGGTAAGCCGCCAGAGACACCATCGGCAGGGTGTCCTTGTGGAGCAACCAGTTCACGTACTGGCGATAGCCCAAATCCGACGGAATCCGACCCGCGGAAGTATGGGGCTGGTATAGCAACCCCGCCTGTTCTAACCGTCCCATCGCCTGCCGGATTGTAGCTGGGCTGGCGGGAATGCCATAGCGCGTCGTCAGCGTGCGCGAACCCACCGGCTCGCCGGTCGCCACGTAATGCTCGACCGTGGCCTGGAGTACCTGCCGTTGCCGTTGGGTGAGTTCCACACTTTGCGTCATCCCTGCTTGTTAAATTTGCATTTATTATATATGAACCACTTAATCATAATGCCCAATGGACTTTCGGCTCGGCAAGTTATTTCACCTGTTCCATCAGTTGGGCCACGGGGTCAAACCCTAAGGGAAACTGGGTGGAGTCACTGTAATTGGCGCCGACCACATCCGCTTGGTCCAGTTGGGTGTCCAGCAGATTTGCGCCGAAGAGAACCGCCTGCCGTAAATCCGCGCCTTGGACATAAGCCCCTCGCAACTGCGCACGAAACAAGTTGGCTTGTCGGAGATTCGCCCCCTGGAGATTGGCTTTCGTCAAATCGGCTTCTCCCAAATTGGCTCCCTCTAGATTGGCCCCCTGCAGGTTTGCGCCGCGGAGATTGACCCGGCGCAAGTCCGCACCCGCCAGCACCGCCTGCTGTAAATCCGCGCCTGCGAGGTTGGCACCCGCCAGGATCACGCCCTTGAGCGTTTGTCCCGCCAGCTTGGCTCCTGGCAAGTGACAGTTCAGGCAACGCCCCGTCGTCTGTAACATCTGCAGGTCGGTTGGCCGCCCACAGGCCACCAGCAATCCCGCCCAACCAATCATCCACCAGCTCCGTGACCATCTCATCTGGGATCGACCTCGCACTCACCTTTACAGGAGCGACGAATTGGGTTTGTCAATGCCCATATTAATGCCTTTCGGAACCTTTGCTGATGACTCAGCCACCTTCGTTTCAGACTACGATCATACTGACAATTGAGAACAATTGCTATGAGTGAGCCAACCAATCAAGAACTCAAAGAACTCATCCTGAATCTAGAGAGAAAACTGGAGCAAAAGATCGATGCGCTCGACAAAAAAGTGGACGTTCAGTTTGCCGAACTCAAAGGAGAGATCAAAACACTTGAAGAAAGATTAGCTGGGGAAATCAAACGATTAGAAGCCGAACTCAAGCGGCTTGACAAACGACTGGCCAACGAAGAATTGGTGAGTCGCAGCGCCTTGGCCACGCTGTTACTTGGACTCGTAACTGCAGTCGTCAAAGTCTTGTTCTTTCCTGACAGAGCTTAAACCGACACCCGCAAAGCCCTATAACAACTGGTCCATTAACTGGAAAACCGACCCCGCTGCTTCCCAATCGGGGGGATAGCTTTGAGTGGTCAACCACTGGCTCAGGAGGCGGTGTAACCCCATGAGTTTAAAGCTGGGTTCGGCGGTCGCCTGGACAATCGCCGTCGCTACCGGTAAATAGCCCGTTTCCCCCAAATCCGTCAACAACACCCGCTGCAAGCGCGTCTCCGACCGATAGATTAAATCCAGTAATTGCTCAATGTAGCCAGTATCCTGCGTGAGCAAATACATCGTACAAAGAGCAGCACTTCGCACCCGTGGCAAGGGATGTTCCAGGAACGGCTGAATCGCTGGAATCGCTGTACGAGCGTTCAACCGCCCTAGGGCTAGAAGAATGGCGCTATAGGGCTGGGGCAAGTCCTCCGTTGCCAGCGCTGAGGGCGTCGCTTGCTCCTGCAACAGGGCAACCAAGGCCGGAATCGCTTGCGCATCCCCTAGCAACCCCAACGCAGTAGCTGCCGCCGCCCGCAGTTGAAAGTCCGCCACCTGCAAACACGCTATCAACCCTGGAACAGCGCGTGGGTCTCCGATTTCCCCCAACGCCCGCGCTGCATTGCGCCGGAGCGGATACCCGCCCAGGGCCGTGCGGTCCGATTCATCCTGCAGGGCCACCAGCAGAGCTGGCACTGCTTCCTTCACCCGGAATCGTCCTAGCCACCAGGCCGCGTAGTAGCGCTGACTGGGGTCCGGCGACTGGAGTTGGGCCAGGGCTTCTGCAACTGTCACTCGGGCTGGCTGCCGTTGAGCGCTTCGATCTTGACAATTTTCCCCCCCAACCGGGTAATCCGGCGCATCTCCTCGTTCATCCGGTTGTAGGGGACAGTGATGAACACGCTGCCGCTGCGGCGGATGGGAAAGGCACGGCGGTCGGTTTGGTCATTCTGGCGCAGACCTACCACTTCGTAGCGAAACAGGCGCCGATTGGCATCGTTGAGACTGGACATCCCAGCACTGGCTGGCCCGTAAAACATCGTACAACTCCCGCATCAGACCTTGCCCCTATTGTAAAAGCAGGCGGCCCAGGACTGACATCATGACAATTTGTAACGCGCCAGCGCTGGGGCGCGATGGTAGGATGGGGCTGAAGACGTGCGTTCGTGAGGAGAAAATGCGTTTTTGGCTCATGCTCGGTTGCGCCTGGTTACTGGCCTTCCCTGCTGGCGCCCAACCCCGCAGCACGACACCCATTACTGACCAGTTCAAAATTCCCCCCTTTCGCGACTACACCGGTGACGGGGTGCAAAACCTGGATGACATCCCGCAGCACCAGAAAAATTACAACGACCTGTTGCGCCAATGGGCTAGCCGGATGAGTGGCAGCCGTTAAGTGGAGGTTATCAAGGGGTTAAGGTTCCTGAGCGTTGGTTAGCGACTCAGGTCAATGCTGTTACAATGGGGGCAACGTCACTCGCAAAGTGCAGTGGTGTGAGATAGACTCATTACAACCTTCCAGGTAGAGGAGCTGCGGTTATGCGTCCCCAGATTTTAGTGTCTGTTTCCATGGCGAGTACAATGCTGGTTGCGGCGGTCGTTCCGGCGAACGCCCAGTCGGCTCCTAAGTTGTATGACCCGCCCGTGATGACTACGCCAGCGGCGAAAGCTGAACCCTGGCCGCCGTTTACGGGTCCAGCGATGACGGGCAAGCCTGGCACCCTGATCCAGTTCCCTAAGCCGTCCTACTACGAACATCCCATCGGGTTGGAGCGGAGTATCGAGCCTTTCCGGATTGGCATCAAACGCACGACGGGGACGTCGGCGACTCCGGTGACAGACAAGTTCCGTCCTACGCCTTTGCGGGATTACACGGGGGATGGGGTACAGAATTTGGATGACATCCCGCAGCACCAGCGGACCTTTACCGAGCAGTTGCGCAAGTGGGCTACCAGCATTGGTAGCTGTGCCAGGCAACGGGGTGTGATGTTCCGCCTGGTGGGTAGGGAGGAAGTGCCGATTCAAATCAACGGCGACCCTGGCCGGGTTCAACTGAACGCCAACAACGTGCCGGTGTGCCCCGGTTAGGTTGGCATCTTAGCGAACAAGTGCGCTTTGCTCCCAATGTTAGGGAGCTTTTTTGTGCCTACAATGGGGAGAGCGGGCCAGGGAGCACGGACGTGTCGGCGGCGTTGCGTCAAGAACTGCTGCAATTGCTGGGGCGATGGGCTTACCAGGAGGGCGAGTTTTTGTTGAGTTCTGGAGCCAGCAGTACCTACTACATCAACTGCAAGACGGTGACGTTGCACCCCCGAGGCGCATATTTGGTGGGACACCTGTGCGGGGCGTTGCTGGCGCCAGAGACGGTAGCGGTGGCCGGTTTAACCCTGGGCGCCGACCCGATCGTGACGGCCATCAGTGTGGTTTCGGCGCAGACTCCCCACCCCGTGAGCGGTCTGATCATCCGCAAACAGCCGAAGGGTCACGGCGTTGGTAGTCAGATAGAGGGACCGTTGCCGCCTCCTGGCAGTTGGGTCACCGTGGTGGAGGACGTGGTGACAACCGGACAATCCCTGGGGCTGGCGGTGGAGGTGCTGCGGGCGGCGGGCTATCGGGTCGAACAGGGCATCACCTTGGTGGACCGGCAACAGGGGGGTGCGGCGTACCTGGCCGCCAAGGGCGTGGCGTTGACAGCCCTGTTTACCCTGCCAGAGATTCAGGCGACCCATCGCCAAATGACGACGTTCGTGGGTTAAACGATGGGGTTGCCTATCAGTCTGTGCATGATTGTGCGGGACGAGGCCCAGCGGTTGCCGGCCTGCCTGACCAGTGTGCGGGACCTGGTGGCGGAACTGATTGTGGTGGACACGGGTTCAACGGACGATACGGCGGCGATTGCCCAGGCCCACGGCGCTCGGGTTTACCCCTTTGCCTGGCGGGACGACTTTGCCGCCGCGCGCAACTACTCTTTGACCTTGGCCCAGCAGCCCTGGATTCTGGTGCTCGATGCGGACGAGATTCTGTTGCCCGCGGCGGTGGCGGGGTTACGAGAAGCCATCGCCGACCCCACCGTCTTGGTGGTCAACCTGTGGCGGCAGGAGATGGGGGCGCCCCAAGCGCCTTACTCCTTGGTGTCGCGCCTGTTTCGCAACCGCCCGGACATCCGTTTTCGCGGGGCCTATCACGAGCTGATTGACGACAGCATCGCCCAGATTCAGCAGCGGGAACCCCACTGGCGGGTGGCGACGTTGGAGACGGTGGCGTTGCAGCACTGGGGTTATACCCAGGACAGGGTGCCGGACAAACAGGCCCGCGCGCGCCGTCTTTTGACCCAAGCAGTGGCCCAGCAGCCTCAGGACGCCTACCTGTGCGCGAAGCTGGCCGCCGTCTATCTGGCTGATGGGGACTACGACGCGGCGCTCCAGCTACTCCAGCAGGCGTTGGCGACCCAACCCGCCGAACCGATGGTGCAGTACGAGATCCATTTCCACCTGGGGTTACTCCACCAGCGCCAGGGACAAATGACGCTGGCGCAAACCCACTACCAAGCCGCCCTTGCAACCGCCTGTCCCCCACGGGTCAAACTCGGCGCCTACACCAACCTGGGCGCTCTTTACCAGGAGCAGGGCGATTTTCACCGGGCGCGGGACCTGTTTTGGCAGGCTGTGCAGAGCGCTCCCGACTGGGCCTTGGGTTACTACAACCTAGGGCTAGCCTACCGGGGGTTGCAGCAGCTTCCGGCGGCTCTCCAGGCCTATCAAAAAGCGCTGGAACTTGACCCCGATTTGGCGGCGGCCCATCAGAACGTGGGGGTTGTCTGGTGCAAATTGGGGGATTTGCCGAGGGCGCAACACCACTGGCGACGGGCAATTGCGTTATATCAACAGCAGGGTTCTCCCGCCGGTCACCAGTTGCAGCAACAGTTAGAAACCTTGGGGTTATGGACCCCTTGTGAACCGGATTTCCCCTGCTAATTCCTCGCGGGTTTCCTATCGCTGCTTGCGCTATGATGGCGTCAGAAGCCCCACAGCCGTTGCCTGTGATTCCCCAGCAATTAACCCTGAAAAATTTCCTGAGTTATCGTCAAGCCACGTTGGATTTTCGGGGGCTGCACACGGCCTGTATTTGTGGCCCGAACGGTGCGGGCAAATCGTCGCTTTTAGAGGCGATTACCTGGGCCTTGTGGGGTGAATGTCGCGCCCCCAGCGCCGACGACGTGATTCGCAGCGGTTGCACCGAAGCGCGGGTGGATTTTAGTTTCCAAAGCGGCGGGCAAACCTATCGAGTGATTCGGGTGCGGCGGCGCGGTTATACCGCCCTAGAGTTTCAAATTTGGGCCGAAGGACGCTGGCAACCGTTGACGCAGCGCAGCGTGCGAGAAACCCAAGACTACATCAACCGCGAACTCAAGCTCGACTACCACACCTTTATTCATTCTGCCTATTTGCGCCAGGGGCGGGCCGACGAATTTATGCTGAAAACTCCCGCCAAACGCAAGGAGGTGCTGGCCAGCCTGCTACAGTTAGAGCACTACGACGCCTTGGCCGAGGAGGCGAAAAAACGGGCCAGCGCCCACGAGTTGCAGGTCCAACACCTGCGGGAGACCCTGCGGCAGTATGCCCAAACCCTGGCGCAGGAGCCGGACATTCGCCGGCAGTACCAACAGTTGCAGCAGGACCTGCAGGCCCAGCAGGCCACCTGTGAACGCCTGCAGCAGGAGTACCAGCACTCCCAGCAGCGCCAGCAGCAGCGACAACAGTGGCTTCAACAGTACGAATGGCTCCAACAGCAGCGAGCGCACCTGCTGGCTGGGCAACAGCAATTGCAACAGCGGCGGCAACAATTACAGCAGCGGCAACAGGCTCTCGAGCATCTGCTCCACCAAGCCGAGGCCATCACCGCGCAGTATCACATCTACTGCGACTTGCAACAGCAGGAGGAGGCCTGCACGCAAAAAGCCCACCAGCACCAGCATCTGCAGCAGGAACTCAACCGCTTGGAACGGGACTACCAGCAGGCCCTGCACCAGCTCCATCTCCAGCAACGGCAACTGGAGACCGAAATCGCCACCCTCCAGGAAAACTGTCAGAAACAGGCGGCCATCTGCCAGGAAAAGGACCGGCTTGGGCCGGCGTTGGCCCAGTTGCAAAAAGCGCGGGCCTATCTCCAGGAGCTGGACCGGCGGGCGGAGCAGTACCGTCCTCTATACGACCACTATCAACACCTGCAGCGGCAACAGCTCCAAGTGCGCGCCCGGCAAGAGGCCCAGCGCCAGGAATACCAGCAGCAGCTCCAGCGGCTGCAGCACCAGTGGCAATCCCTGGCCTACCTCGACCAGGAACTGGCGCAAATCCAGCAGCAGTTGACCGAGTTGGACAAGAAAGAGGTTTACCTTAAACACGTCGAAGACAAGGGCAAAGAACGCAAAAGTTTTCAGGACCAGCTCAAGGCGCGCCTGCAGAGCTACGAAGCTGAAATGGCCAAGCTGCAGCAAAAAATGGCCCTTTTGCAGGAACCCGAAGCCGTCTGTCCGCTCTGCGCCCAGCCTTTAGACCCAGAGCATTGGCAACTGGTGCATCAAAAACAAGCCCTAGAGCGGCGCGAACTGGAGGAGGCCATCTGGTTAACCAAAGAGCAAATCACCGTGACCGAACGAGAAATTGAAGTGCTGCGCCAGGAGTATCGGGAGGTGAGCAGCCAGCTCAAGGCTCGCGAAAGCTTGCACCAAAAACAGGGTCAACTGCACCAACAAATCCATCACCGCCAGCAACTTCAGGAGCAGATGGCCGAACTGGCGGCCCAAGTGCAGGCGCTCGAACAAGCCCTCGCTCAACCGCTGACCAGTCCCGAAATGGACCAAATCCAGGCGGCCTTGGACGTCCTTGGCTATGACGAGAAAGAACACGCCTGCGCGCGGGCTGAGGTGGACAAATGGCGGTGGGTTGAAATCAAACAAGCCGAGATTCAAAACGCCGAAAACGCCTACGCCGACTTATCCCGCCAGCTCACCAACGCCCGCCAGCGACAGCAGGCTCTGGCCCAGGAAATCGAACAGCTCGCTCAGGATTCTCCCCTGCGGTATGCCCTGGACCGTTGTCGGCAGCAACTGGCGGCTGTGGCCTACGACTCGATAGCGCATCAGGCCCTGCGCCAGCGCCTCAAACAGTACGAATCGGCCCCTTTGCAGTACCGAGAACTGCAAAACGCCCAGCAGGAATATCCGCGTCTCCAGGCGGAACTGGCAGAATTGACCGCCCAGGAAACCGCCCAGGCCCAACAACTCCAGCACCTGACCCTCCAACTGGAGCAGCTCGAGGCCACCCTGGCGGATTTTCCTGACCTGCAGGACACCCTTCAGACGTTAGAAACGGAACTCCACCGGCAGCGGCAGCACCTCCAGAACCAATACGTAGAGAGTGGGAAGTTGCAGGAACAACTCCACCAGCTAGCGCAATTGCGGGAGAAATATCAACAGGCACAGCGGGATTTGGCCCAGCAGGAACACCACTATCAGGTGTACCAGGCCCTGACCCAGGCCTTTGGGAAAAATGGCATTCAGGCGCTGATGATTGAACAGGTTTTACCCCAGTTGGAGGCCACCGCCAACCATATCCTGGGGCGTTTGACCAACCATCAGTTACACGTCAGTTTTGTTACCCAAAAACCCAAAAAAACGGGCAATCACCGCGACCAGATGATTGAAACATTGGACATTTTTATCGCCGATGCCCAGGGCACCCGTCCCTACGAGACCTACTCCGGCGGCGAGGCCTTTCGGGTCAATTTTGCCATCCGGCTGGCGTTGGCGCGGTTGTTGACCCAGCGAGCCGGTGCCACCCTGCAGATGCTGATTATTGACGAAGGCTTTGGGACCCAGGACGCCCAGGGGTGTGACCGGTTACTGGCCGCCATCAGCGCTATTGCCGACGAGTACGCCTGTGTTTTGGTGGTGACCCACATCCCGAGTCTCAAGGAAGCGTTCCCCGCCCGGATTGAGGTGAGCAAAACCGAAGCCGGTTCCCAGGCGCAACTGGTGGTGTGATGCGGATTGCCATTATCGGTGCAGGGGTGGTGGGCGCGGCGATTGCCTGGGAATTGTCCCACATCTCGGGCTGGGATATCACCGTCTATGAGGCACGGTCAGCGCCAGCCCAGGGAGCAACGGCTGCCGCGTTGGGATTGCTCATGGCCGTGCTCAGCGACCGAGGAACGGCGAAACGCCTAGCCAGCTTACAACGTTATCACGAAATACTCAAAGACAGTAACTTGCCTAGCAATCGGCGGGGACTCTTGCGCTTGTACGACGATGCGCAGACTTGGGCCAAGGTGATGAAAATGGTCGAGCGCCGGCGTGCACAGGGGTGGTCCCTGGAAGTGTTGACGCCGGCGGATTTGCAGGCCCGCTTTCCGGTGGTACATCCCACCGGTTGGGTAGGCGCCGTTTGGTCTCCCCAGGAGTGGCAGTTTCAACCGGTGCCTCTGACGCAGCATTGGTTACAGACGGCCCAGGCGCGCGGGGTTCAGGTGTCCTACGATACGCCAGTGGTGCAGGTCATCCCAGAGCGGCCGTGGCGGTTGGTGTTGCCCCAGGCGGAAAGGACCTGTGATGTGCTGGTGGTGAGCGCGGGGTTAGGTTCAACGCAAATTCCTGGGTTAACCGCGCCGTTTCGCTTGGAACCGGTGTTGGGCCAGGCGGTGGCGGTGAGCTGTCCGGAACTGGCGGACTATCCAGTGATTTACGGGCGCGACACGGCGATTGTCCCCCAGGCGGCGGGAGTGGTGTGGGTGGGTGCGACGGTGGAATCGCGTACAACGCCGGACCCAGCGACCTGGGAACAGCTCTGGCAAACGGCGGTGGCCATATGTCCGGTATTGCAGGGCCAGCCCTGGCAGCAGCAGTGGCACGGTTTACGTCCTCATCCCGTTGGGCACGCAGCGCCGATTGTGCAAGTTGACCCCCACCATCCCCATCTCATTTGGGCCACCGGCCATTACCGCAACGGGGTACTTTTAGCGCCCTGGACAGCGCAACAGGTTCGACGGATAATTACTGGTCTGGTGGGTAGCAATCATGGCTAAGGGAGATAACCATTGGTTCCCCGCTGAGACTTGACTATAGGAGAAGCATCAGAGATGAAGAACCAACTATGACCTTACAACGAAGGAGGGCCTTAGGACTGCGCTCCAAGACCTTTGTGATACGTTGGTGATTTCTCCTTGAATTTCTATAGCTAAGCACAGAATGTTTGACATGGGTGACGGCTGAAATCCCTGAGCTGCCAGCCCTAATGCCTGTCTTTCTGCAACCAACTGACTGTTTTTAGAAAGCGGTCGAAAAGTATGAGCAGGCTGGCCTACACTTGATATTCCAATTGAAGGGGTGAAAATCAGCATGGGTGTCAGCACCAAAGGTAAAGTCAAGATTGATGTTGAATACTCCTAATCTATAGCTGAGCACAGAATGCTTGACACAGGTAGAAACTGGAACCCTAGATGATCGTGCATTAGCTGTCTCTCAAAGGCGACAACCTAAATGTTCTTTGTTATATTCGCTGTAGATGCAACAACTATAGCTAAAATTACAAAACTTGACATAAGCTACGGATAGTTTCATTGACCAAGGATTGCAGATTTTCGATTGGACTCACCTGTAGCTTATGCACCTTTTGCTTAATCCGATACCACACCTGTTCGATTGGATTCAAATCGGGTGAATAACTCACACCCAGCCGCTTCCACCGAGATAGTCACCACCCATCATATCCCACCGGCCTTCTTCCCATAATTACATAAACTGCTCGCTGGTCAATGCCGGATGGGTCTAGTAGTCCTGTTCTTGTAATGGTTAAAATAGGTGTAGTTGGATTTGAGTGAAACCATGAGTACAGTTACTTGCCCCCGTTGCCAGTCTCAAAAGATTGTGAAGTACGGTCGTATCCATAATGGAAAACAGCGTTATATCTGCTATAGCTAAGCACACAATGTTTGGCATGAGCTACAACTGGAGACCTTGACGCTTCTTCCTTGTCCGCCGTCCAAACACGCCAGCTTAAATGTTTTCTGCTATATGACTGCCATCGGCAATTTACACCTGAAGCTAGGAAGAAACATTTCTCAAGCCCAAAGGCAACTGGTCGATAAAATGTTGTTAGAGCGACTCTCAATTGCCGCCATCTCACGGGTGACTGGCATTTCACAATCTTGGCTGTATAAATATGTAAAGCCAAAGGCAATTTATACGTCAGAAATGATGGATATTCAGCTCGGTGACGATGAAGAGATAGAGCTGGAATGCGACGAGATAGGGTCGTTTTGCGGCTCAAAAAAGCATCTCCAGTGGCTCTGGGTAGTTCCCGAGAGGAAGACACGTATGATTGTAGCCGCCTGTGTGGGAGACAGAAGCATAGAGACAGCAAAAAAGTTATGGAAGAGAGTGCCGATTGTTTGGCGAAAACGAGCAAAATTTTATACTGATTCTTGGCCAGTTTATCGGCGGGTGATTCCGAAATCTCAACACGAAGTCGGTGTCAAAGGGAGTGGTAAGACGTCCTTGATTGAGCGCTTCAACAACACGCTTCGACAGCGAGTTAGTCGCTTGACGAGGAAAACTCTGTTCTTTTCTAAAAACCTAGAAAATCACATCGGCATTATATTCAACTTCATCCACCACTATAATGCATCATTACTTACATAGCACTACCGATAGCTGGGAAGTCCCTTAATTTATGGGAAATGGAGCCGAGCGGAATCGAACCGCTGTCCGCATCGGGTAATGACGTCCTACTCCTTCACAGGCTTAGGTATCTTAACCCAGATACCAGGAGCCGATTTTGTCCCAAACCGGCAAGGGGTTCACGGTTGAGTCTTAGCTAACAGGCAACCGTGCAAATCCTGTTAGGGCAACCGTTAGGGGGGTACGCTCATGGCTTAACGGTGTCACCATGAACGCCTCGAAGTCGGACTAGTCGCTTGACTAGGGACTCTTAGGCAGCCACAACGGCCGCTTTACGAGCAAAAGGAACAATGTTGTTCGCACTTACTGGCTTGAGCCTGGATTTACGAGCGGTGCTCACGCTCGGCCTGCATCATAGGATGCGCCTTCGCCGACACGTCGAAGCCATTACGGCCCCTTGTTCAGCACTCTCTATTGTAGCTTGTGGGAAAAAGGATTGACAGGTTGGAAGTGGGATAGGGAACGCTCCATAATGGAGCAGTAGCAGCTGGTCAGGGTTGCCTGTGAGCGTCATTGTCTTGGAGTGGCAAGAGAATGGGCGCACTCATCGCCGCCAGATGAGCCTGTCTACGCCAACATCCGTCATCCGATTAGGGCGCGACCCGAATGTGTGTGACATTGTGTTTACAGACCCGACGGTTTCGGGATTGCAGGCCGAAATTGCCAGCGATGGTCAAGGGGTATTCCTGCGGTGCTTGCGCGAGTCCAATCCCCCCTGGGTAGATGGGCAACGGTTGGGCGCGATGCCTGTGCCCCTGCAGACTGGGAGTGTGATTCGGTTGGGGCGCACGGTGGTCAAGGTGGTGAGCGTGGGCGCTGAACCGGTTGGGGTGGACACAGATTTGAGTCTGAGTCAGTTGATTCCAGTGGTCGGCACTGGCCGGGCCTTGACCCGCAAAGCGCATTTGGTGCCGGCAACGGTAGCTGTCATCGGGGTTATCACGCTATTTTCCGCTATCGGCAATCCCCCCCTGTTCAATGCCTGTCTGGCGTTCTTGCTAGGAGCCGGGGGGTTTTACTTCATTTACCAGCTGTGCGGTAAGGCCAAACCTTGGTGGGCAATGACGTTGGTGGCCCTACTGACGGTGATTTTGTTGATTAGTCCGGTTTGGTCTATCTTGGCCTTCATCTTTCGCCAAATTCTGCCGGGCGACATTGACCCTAGCAACCCGAATTTTGCTGCCCAGTTGATTTCCCATTTCTTTGGCGCTGGATTGCTAGAGGAATTAATCAAGGCATTACCCATTGGATTGTTTTGGTGGATGGGGTCCTGTCTATCGCCGAGGGCGCGCTCGCGAATTGGGGTCGTGGAACCCTTGGATGGCATCGTCTATGGGGCGGCGTCAGCTCTGGGCTTTACCTGGCTGGAAACGATGGGGGAATATGTGCCGGGGATTATTCAGGATGTGGCGCAACAGGCGGGTGAAGCAGCTGGCGAGTTGGTAGGCTTGCAGTTGTTGATTCCCCGTATTCTGGGGTCGGTGGTAGGTCATATGGCCTACAGCGGCTACATGGGCTATGGCATCGGCTTGGCGGCCCTGAAACCGAAGTACACCTGGATCGTGCTTCCTACTGCCTATGGGGTCGCCGCCATCATCCACGCCCTGTGGAATGCATCGGGTGCGCTGGGGGTCTGGGCATCAGCCATCGTGGGGATATTGGCCTACATCATGCTCTCGGCGGCGATTCTAAAGGCGCGGCAGCTTTCTCCCTATCGGGATGAAAATTTTGCAACGACCTTGGCTCGCCGTCCATGAACGGGAAAACCGCCGCTGGCGCCTCATGGGAGACGTTTCAACGCTTGAGTGAACAGGGGAATTTTGTCCCCGTGTATGCGACGTGGCCAGCAGATGTGGATACACCGGTGTCTGCCTGGTATCGGGTGTGTCGCGGATGGCCCTACAGTTTTTTGCTGGAGTCGGTAGAGGGCGGTGAACGCATCGGACGCTATAGTTTGCTGGGGTGTGACCCGCTGTGGGTGCTGACGGCCTGGGGCGATCACTGCGAGCAGGTGTTTCGGGACGGGACCAAGCGGGTGTGGTGCGGGTCGCCGTTCGAGGTCATCCCCCAGTGCCTTGCGCCGTACCAGCCGGTGTCGTTGCCAGAGTTGCCGCCGGGGTTGGGGGGATTGTTTGGGTTTTGGGGTTATGAACTCATCCGCTGGCTAGAACCGACGGTGCCGGTGGTGGCGGAAGGTACGTTACCCGATGGTTGCTGGTTGCAGATGGACCACCTGCTGGTGTTTGACCAGGTGCGACGCCAGATTTGGGCGGTGGCCTATGGGGATACCCGCCACGGCGATATCCGGGCTGCGTATGAACAAGCCCGGGCCAAAGTGCAGGAGTTAATCGCTCGGCTGGAACAACCCCTGACCTCCGAAGTGACTCGCATGCGTTGGCAACCCAACGTTAGGACGCTCGACCTTAAAAGTGATACGACGGCAGAAATGTTTCAAACGGCGGTGCGCCGGGCCAAGGACTACATCCACCGGGGGGACATTTTTCAGGTGGTTCTCTCCCAGGAACTCCGCACCCCCTACACGGGCGACCCTTTTTTGCTCTACCGCTCGCTGCGGCTGGTAAACCCGTCGCCCTACATGGCCTTTTTCCAATTTGGGGACTGGCAGTTGGTCGGTTCTAGCCCAGAAGTGATGGTCAAGACCGAAGGCCGTCTCGCCACGGTGCGACCGATTGCAGGAACCCGTCCACGGGGGGCCACGCCGGAGGAAGATGCGCGTTTGGCCGAGGAATTGCGCACAGACCCCAAGGAGGTGGCTGAACACGTGATGCTGGTGGATTTGGCGCGCAATGACCTGGGGCGGGTAGCCGAGCGTGGAACGGTGCGGGTGGACGAAATGATGGTGATTGAGCGCTACTCCCACGTGATGCACCTGGTCAGCAATGTGGTGGCCAAACTCGCGCCGGAATTCACCGCCTGGGATGCCCTAAAGGCTTGTTTTCCAGCGGGGACCGTCAGCGGTGCGCCCAAGATCCGGGCGATGCAGATTATTTATGAACTGGAACACCGGCACCGGGGACCCTACGCGGGCTGCTACGGGTACTACGACTTTGAGGGGCAATTGAACACGGCCATTACCCTGCGGACCATGGTGGTACATCAAGGTTGGGTGCGGGTGCGGGCAGGCGCTGGTGTGGTTGCCGATTCCGACCCCGAACGGGAATACCAGGAAACCTGGAACAAGGCTAAAGGACTGCTGGCAGCCATTGCGGCGCTAGGGGAATGACTTTCACCAGGTAGGCCGTTGCGATTGCCAGGCCGCCGATTCCCAGCCACTGGGGTAGCTCAGGAGCAGGCTGGGTGCTCCCCATCAGTACAACACTCGGCAAAAAGCCAATGACGGCGGGATAGGCGTGCCAAGCGGGTAGGTCAATGCCGACTGAATATGGCTAAGGTCACTCAACCCCAACGGCAAGTATAGCTAAGCTGACAAAGGTTGACATAGAAGACAGATAGCTTTATCCACGAGAAAACGTAGGTTCCGTTTGGTTAAACTCCACGCATGGTTGACCCACCGTTTTATCAATCGGATTCAAATCGGGTGAATATCTCGGTAAATAAACCAAGCGACACCCAGCCGCTTCCACAACCTGTCTCACCGCCTTATCGCTGGTAAAAGTCTCTCACTTAACCATCGGGTAGTGGCCTATCCAAGTAGTAAATGGTTCCATCACACGCCCTGATTAGTAAGCCACCATAATGCTAATTCGTTTTTCGGCGCTCAACTATATTCATCAATATCCCAGTAATCCACACCAGATTGGTTCATATAGACCACCCGCTCTGATGGTATCTGCTGGATTAACCCGCAATAGACCTGTCGCTCTTAGAAATACGTTTTTTTTGTGGGTATAGCCTATCTTTTGCAGGGCCTTAACTCACACCGAATCAAGCGGCCATCTCCCGTTAATCTACAAACCGCTGAAATGCTTATGACGATGGCCCTTCTGATAGCCTTCCTTCAGCGTTGTACCGTTCGACAGCTGACGTTTAGGAACTGACTGACTTCCATGATGGTTTCTACCGCCTTATTGCGCAAATCATAGTTATATAGTCTGGGCACTTTCTCACTCCCTAGCAACGCGTTCATTATATGACAATCTTAAAAAGCTTGGCTATAACTTGCCCGCTCGTAGGATGACCAAGCGGGTGACGGGCTAGCCCTCCGGGACAAGGCATTGATGCGCCGCTACGGTATCCGGTTGCAAAGCCCTAGCCATTGCCTCCAGGGCTGCGAAAGGAAGACCCGCCAGCGCTGTCGAAGTCTGAAGCCATACCAGGCGCTCGTCAACTGATTCCCAAGATAGACGTACTACCGGCGGTATGATAGGCTGGGGGCGGAGTGATCCATGCTCGTTTTTCAAGTGGATAAGATTGTTGAAACCCTGGCGGCGCTGGGAGTACCAGGTTTGGTGCTGTTGGTAGCTAGGCAGGTGCGGCGGCCATGACGACTGCGTTAGCGGTTTTGGGGGGACCCTTGGGAATGATAAGCGGCATTGGCATTTTGGGCCTTCTGGGGTTGATAACAAAAGGATTGGCGGACTACGGCTTTGAGCGGTTATCTCAAAGCACGGTTGAAGCTTTGAGAAAGCAGGGCAAATCCAAAGAAGAAATTGCTAGGGAGATTGACAGCTATCCCATCTCTTACAAACTGAAACTCAAGATTAAGGATTACTTGCAGCAACTTTAAGCATGACAACGACTCAAGACCAACCCCTGCGAACCTTTCTGGCCATTCCCCCTGATCCCACAGCGCGAGAGTATTTGACCATTTATCATGAGCGTTTGACCGCGCAAGCATGGAGTGAACAGGTACGCTGGGTAAACCCTGAGCAATGGCATTTGACCGTGCGATTTTTTGGGAATTTACGCCCAACCCAAGTAGCAACACTAATCCAATTGTTGAACCAAAAATTGTCTTTTAGCGCCCTACCCCTAACACTGACTCAACCCAGTTTTTTACCGAACCAGCGACAACCCCATGTGATTGCCTGTCGTGTCCCGACCACAGAAGGATTACAAAACTTGGTGAACTGTACAGAAAACTGCGTGCGGGCCTTGGGTTTGCCGCAAGAAAAACGACCCTTTCGGGGGCACATTACGTTAGGCCGTTTGCGGAATAAGGCCACACTGCCAACTAGCATTATTGATATTGATCAGGAACAGAGTGCTGCGTGGCAAGCCAATAGGCTCGTGCTTTACCAAAGTGCCTTGACTCCCCAAGGTTCCTACTACCAGGAATTAGCCGCTTGGTCGCTGGGGAGTTAAATTTCTAATCTAGGCCTGATGCGCCCCTAACCAACGCCAAGCTGTTATTGGTTAGTTGGGGGTAAAAAAACTACTGGAGCTTAGACAACGTAGTTCGGACACCTGGACGCGGTAGCCCTGTTCTTGTAATGGTTAAAATAGGGGTAGTTGGATTTGGGTGAAGCCATCAGTACAATTACTTGCCCCCGTTGCCGGTCTCAAAATACTGTGAAGTACGGTTATATCCATAATGGAAAACAGCCATCGGCAATTTACGCCTGCAGCTGGAAAAAAATACTTTTCTGGAGCACAAAGGCGACTTGTTAGAGCGACTTTCAATTGCCGCCATCTCACGGGTGACTGGAATTTCACAATCTTGGCTGTATAAATACATCAGAAATGATGGATATTCATCTCTGCGAAGATAATACGACGAGATATGGTTGTTTTGCGGCTCGAAAAAGCATCTCCAACGGCTCTGGCTGGTTCTATAGCTAGGCACAGAATGTTTGACATGGGTGACAGCTGAAATCCCTGAGCTGCCAACTTCAATTCCTGTCTGTCTGCAACAAACTGACTGTTTTTAGCTATATAAACGAGTCAACCGCCGGACCTGCAGCGCCGCCCGAATCCTGGCACGCAGTTCCTCCGCATCAATGGGTTTGCAGATAAATTCGTAATTCGTCTGCGCCTGTGGCCAGCCCCAGCACTCAGTCGGCGGCATCCTCGCGCACGGTGAGCATCAAGAAATAGACATGGGATATGGCGCAGTTTGGGGTCTGATTCGACCCGACGACACAGTTCGATTCCCGACAGGCCCGGCATGAACCAGTCGCTGATGATCAAAGCTGGGGGCGATTCGCACAGGCAATGAGTTCCCGTGCCATCATGCTGTTGTCAAAGACCAGGATTGGCACCAAGTCGTAGGCGGTCCTAGGTATCATGGGGTTCACCCAGGCTCTCCTGCCATCTATGGTGGCACACTGGGGCGCGGCAGTCACCTAGCCCTCCCGGTCGCGGCCCGGCCATAGCCAGCGGATCACCAATTTTTCCAACTCAACCCAGACAAACACCAGTAGGCTAAAGGCGACGCAAATCAACATTTCCTGGGGCGGCAGGTAAAAAACGCTGAAAAAATGTCGCAGCGGCGGCAAGTAGACAATCAGTACCTGCGCCAGAGTCATCAAACTCACTGCCCCCCAAATCCAAGGATTACTGCGGGGATTGAGTTCTACCAGCAGCCGGCTGTCAGAACGCACCGCAAGTGCATGGCCCATCTGCGATAAGCAGAGTGTGGTGAACACCATCGTCTGCCAGCGGCGTGGGTCGAGACCAGGGGCCGTGTGGGTCTGGGTGTAATCAAAGGCCCAGACCATCAGGGCAATAGTCACAGTGGAAAAGACCAGCCCCACCCGCACCATGTAGGACCCCAGCCCACGGGCGAAGATACTCTCTTGCGGGTCCTTGGGGGGTTGCCGCATCACCACTGCTCGCCCCGGTTCCACTGCCAGCGCCAAGGCGGGAATCCCATCGGTGGCCAGGTTCATCCACAGGATTTGCAAGGGTGTCAGGGGCGACCCCCCCAGCCCTAGCAGGGGTGCCATGCCAATCGTAAGCACCTCGCCGATGTTGCTGCCCAGGATGTACCGGATAAAGCGCCGGATATTGCCATAAATCACTCGCCCTTCCTCGACCGCCGCGACAATCGTGGCGAAATTGTCATCTAGCAGGATCATGTCGCTGGCTTCTTTGCTGACATCGGTGCCGGTGATGCCCATCGCCACGCCAATATCGGCCTGTTTGAGCGCGGGTGCGTCATTTACTCCATCGCCCGTCATGGCGACCACGTGCCCCCTTTTCTGGAACGCCTGCACAATCTTGAGCTTATGTTCCGGCGACACCCGCGCATAGACCGTCACCCGCTCCACCCGTTCCGCCAGCGCTTCCGGCGACAGGGTTTCCAAATCGCGGCCCGTTAACGCCTCATCTCCCGGTCGCCAGATGCCCAGTTCTTTGGCAATCGAGCAGGCGGTCAACCAGTGGTCGCCCGTGATCATCACCACCCGAATTCCTGCCGTATGACAGCGGGCCACCGCCGTTTTGGCCTCGGGACGCGGGGCGTCCAGCATTCCCACCAGGCCCAGCCAGATCAACCCCTGTTCCAGCTCGGCGGCCTCTGGTTGGCTAGGGAGCGCGTCCAAGGGCCGGTAGGCCAACCCCAGCACCCGTAACCCCTGACTCGCCAGCGTGTTGTTCTGCTCCAAGATGGTGCGGCGGTCTTCAGGGGTCAGGGGCCGCACAGCCTCTCGGCCCTGCACCTGGTCACAGCACTCCAGCGTCAGTTCCGGCGACCCCTTGCACAGGAGTAGAAATTCCCCCTGCACAAACGCAAACAGGGGCTGGTCGTCGGTATCCACCACCACGCTCATGCGCTTGCGCTCTGGAGAAAAGGGAAATTCCGCCACGCGGGGCAAGCGGTAGCGCTCCAAGGTCAAACCAGCTTTGGCCGCCAGGGGAAACAACGCCCCTTCGGTGGGGTCCCCCAGGATGGTCCATTGCCCCCGCTCCTGTTTCCAGATGGCGTCGTTGCACAGCAGGCCCGTCAGGAGCAGAGACATGACCTCGGGATGTGCTTGGGGGTCAAACGGCGTGTGGTTAGGGCTCAAAAATTCGCCGGCGGGTTCGTAGCCGTTTCCCGTGACGTGGACGTAACCCAAATCGGGAAGCGCCAGGGTTTGCACTACCATTTTGTTCTGGGTCAAGGTGCCGGTTTTGTCCGAACACACCACCGTCACCGACCCTAGGGTTTCCACTGCTGGTAAGCGCCGGATCAGGGCCTGGCGTTGCATCATCCGCCGCGTCCCCAGGGCCAACGTAATCGTCACCACCGCCGGCAAGCCCTCGGGCACCACTGCCACTGCCATGCTTAGGGAGACTTCGATCAAAGTGACGAACATCTGCGGCTTGTGCAAGGTGCCAGCGGTCACCACCAGCGCCACTAAGGCCAGAGCGCCCGTCACCAGCGTTTTCCCCAGTTGGTCCATGCGTCGTTGCAAAGGGGTGGGTTCCACCTCGACGGTTTGCAGCGCCGACGCGATTTTCCCCAGTTCTGTGCGCATGCCAGTCTGAGTCACCACCAGCGTCCCCCGGCCATGCACCACCTCCGTGCCCATAAACCCCAGATTGACCCGGTCGCCCACCTCTGTATTGGGGGGAAGCACCACGTCAGCCTGTTTGGTCACCGGCATGGCTTCACCGGTCAGCATTGCCTCCCGCACCTGGAGATTGGCGGTCACCAGCCAGCGCCCATCGGCTGGGAGCTTGTTTCCGGCTTCCACTAGCACCACATCGCCCGGTACCAGCTCTGTGGCATCCACTTCTTGGATTTGGCCGGCCCGCACCACCCGCACCCGGGACGCCGACATTTTTTTCAGAGCCAGTAGAGCCTGTTCCGCCTTGCTCTCCTGGATGTAACCCAGCAGGCCGTTCAAGACCACAATCGCTAGAATGGCAACGGTATCTTTGGGAAAGATAAATTCCTGCGATTGTAAAGATTCCAGAACATCCAGCACTCCTGACAAGATTGCCACCGCAATCAGGAGCAATAGCATGACATTTTTGAACTGGTCTAGGAGAATATCCCAGTGGCTACGGGCGTGGGTTTCGTTTAGTTCATTCGGCCCGTAGTGAGCAAGTCGTTGCTGGGCTTCCCCTGGCGCCAGACCGTCAAGGCTGGTTTTCAGATAGGTTAAGGTGTCAGGAATGGAGAGGGTATGCCAGTCGGGTGCAGTGCAATCAGTCGGAACGGCCATGTCCTTATCGTGGGTACTTAGTTTCCATCCTAGGGGGTGGCCGGATGGTTGAACAGGGGTGTGGGACGCTCAGCCTGGGAATTGATTGTGGTACATCGGCGCTCAAGGCAATGGTGATTGACGCCCAAGGGCAGATTCACCATGCCGACCGGATACCCCTGCGTGACCCGGCAGACCCGTACCAATGGCGGGCGGCACTCGAACAGGTACTCCAAACGATTCCCCCAGCTTTGAAACCCCGCATCGACCACATCGCCATTGCTGGGACGTCGGGGACGGTACTGCTTGTTGATGATCGAGGGGAACCTGTCGCGCCTGTTTTGCTCTACAATGATGCCCGCGCTGTCGTTTGCCTAGAAGAACTGCAACGTTATGTTCCAGCGCCCCACCTGGTTTTGAGCGCGACGTCCAGTCTAGCCAAGGTGTTTTGGTACGCTCGCCAGGGGCTAGAATTGCGGGGCCTATACCTGCTGCACCAGGCGGACTGGTTGGGGTTCTGGTTGCACGGGCAATTAGGGGTGAGCGATGCACACAACGCGCTGAAACTGGGCTACGACCCCGGCGCCCGGCGCTACCCGGATTGGTTTGCCGATTTGCCCGTGCCGGTGCGTTTCCCCCAGGTCTTGATTCCGGGCGCGGTGGTGGGTGCGCTTCGCCCAGAGGTGGCTCCACGGTTTGGGTTACCCCCTGCGTGTTCCGTACATGCGGGTACGACCGACAGCATCGCGGCATTTATTGCCAGTGGTGCGAACCAAGTCGGTGACGGGGTAACGTCCCTCGGCTCCACCCTAGCGCTGAAATTGCTGAGCGACCGGCGCATTGATGACCCAACAACGGGCGTCTATAGCCATCGCTTGGGCGATCTATGGCTGGTGGGGGGCGCGTCAAACACAGGCGGCGCGGTGTTGAGCCATTTCTTTTCGGCTCAGGAATTAGAGGACTTGAGCGCCCGGATCAACCCGCTAGTCCCCCTGGACCTGGGCTATTACCCGCTGCTCAAGCCCGGCGAGCGGTTTCCCATCTGTGACCCCCACTTGGCACCCCGGCTCGACCCCCGTCCAGACGATCCGGTGCAATTTTTACAAGCCCTGTTGACTGCGATGGCCCGCATCGAAGCCGAAGGGTATCGCTTGCTGCAAACCCTAGGGGGGCCAGCGTTACAACGGGTGTTTACTAGCGGCGGCGGCAGTCGCAACCCCACCTGGCAAGCGATTCGCCAACAACTGCTAGGGGTACCGGTTCTGGTGGCCCAACAGCAGGAAGCGGCCTGGGGCACGGCGCGGTTAGCCCAGGGTCTGCCTGATAGGTTGAACGCTGAGATAAACTGTTAAGCAGTGTTAAAAGTTGGGGGCGATGCGGGTAGCCATTATTGGGGCGGGTCTAGCGGGTTTAGCGGCGGCGGTCACGCTGGTGGACCACGGGCACCAGGTAACGGTGTATGAAGGGCGCCGGTTTGTCGGGGGTAAAGTGGGGAGCTGGCGAGACGACCAGGGCCATCACATCGAAATGGGCTTGCACGTCTTTTTCCACAACTACGACAACCTGTTTGCCCTGATGCGCCAGGTGGGGGCCTACGAAAACTTGTTGCCCAAGGAACATGTGCATACGTTTGTCAATCGCGGCGGCCAGCTCGGGCACTTGGATTTTCGGTTTCCCTTGGGAGCCCCATTTCACGGGTTAAAGGCGTTTTTCACCACGGAGCAACTCACCTGGTGGGACAAGTTACGCAATGCCATTGCCTTGGGCACCAGTCCCATCGTTCCGGGGTTGCTGGACTATGAAGGGGCAATGCGGCGAATTCGGGCCTTGGACTGCTATAGTTTTGCCGATTGGTTTCGCCGGCATGGCGGGTCGCAGCACAGTTTGGAACGGCTCTGGAACCCGATTGCCCTGGCGCTGGGGTTTATTGATACCGAGCAGATTTCCGCCCGTTGTATGCTCACGATTTTTCTCATGTTTGCCGCCCGCACGGAAGCGTCGCGGTTGAACATGCTCAAGGGGTCGCCGGATACCTATTTGCATCAACCGCTGGTGCGCTACATTCGGGAGCGGGGGGGCGAAATTTTCACGTCCCGGCGGGTGCGGCAAATCGAGTTTGCCGAAGTCAATGGCGAAACGCGAGTGACGGGTCTGGTGGTGGCCAACGGCGAGCAGGAGGAACGGGTGACGGCGGATGCCTACGTCGCGGCCTGTGATGTGCCAGGGATTCAGCGGCTGTTGCCCCAACAGTGGCGGCGCTGGCCGGAATTCGACCGGATTTACAAGTTAGACGCCGTGCCGGTGGTAACGGTGCAGTTGCGCTTTGACGGTTGGGTGACGGATCTATCGGGGTCGGCGGTCAACGGTTCCCAACCTAGGGGCCTGGACAACCTGCTCTACAGCGCCGATGCGGACTTCTCTTGCTTTGCCGATTTAGCGCTCACCAGCCCGGCGGACTATTACCGGGAAGGGCAAGGGTCCTTGTTGCAGGTGGTGTTGACGCCGGGAGACCGGTTTATCCCCATGCCGAATGAGCAAATTGCCCAGCATGCCTTGGCCCAGGTGCGGGAGTTGTTCCCAGCGGCGCGCAACCTGAACCTGACCTGGTATAGTGTGGTGAAACTGGCCCAATCCTTGTATCGGGAAAATCCCGGGATGGAGCCGTTCCGTCCGCCCCAAAAGACGCCGGTTCCCAACTTTTTCCTGGCGGGGAGTTACACGCAGCAGGACTACATTGACAGTATGGAGGGGGCGGTGATTTCCGGGCGACAGGCAGCACAGGCGGTCTTAGCGTTTTTGGAGTGAACCGATGACAGAGTGGTTAGAGCATACGGTGCAGGTCACGGTAGGGATTCCTGTAAGTTTGGCGTGGGCCTTGTGGTCGGACTTGGAACGTATGCCCCAGTGGATGCAGTGGATTCGCTCGGTGGAGGTGCTGCCGGACCAACCGGAGTTATCGCGCTGGCATCTGGCAACACGGGGCCTGGACTTCAGTTGGCAATCGCGCATCGTGAAACAAATTCCCCACCAGATCATCCAATGGGAGTCAGTGACCGGCTTGCCCAATCGCGGGGCGGTGCGGTTTTACGACCGGGGCAACCAGTGCGTGGTGAAATTGACGGTGGCCTATTCCCTGCCAGCGTGGGTGAGTCAATGGGTGGATGGACTGGTCGGCCCCTATGTGGAACGGACGTTGCAGGCGGATTTGGAGCGCTTTCGGGAATACAGCGAAAACCTAGCCCCCACAGCACTGGCGCAAGCGCTGAATTAAACGGGAATTTTCTGCCGGTGTGCCAATCGTCAGCCGCAGTCCCCCGCCAGTGTGCCGCACCACTGTACCCAGGTCGTACAACTGCTGGTAGAGCTGCTCGGGGGCCAGGCGTGTAGGTCGGCTAAAGATAAAGTTGGCTTGGCTAGGCCATAGTTGGATGCCCGGACATTTGCGCAGCTCGGCCATGACCCGTTCCCGCTCAGTCAAGATTTCCGGGATGGTGCTCAGGAGTTGCCGGCGCTGGGTCAGAGCCAATTGGGCGGCTAAAAGGGAAAAACCGCTCAGGTTATAGGGCAACCGGACATGTTCCAGCGCGGTAATCACTTCGGGATGGGCAATGGCGTAACCAATCCGCAAATTGGCCAGGCGAAATGCCTTGGAAAAAGTGCGCAAAATGACCCAGTTCGGGCGGCTAAGCAATTCCGCCAAGAGCGTGTCCTGACTAAACTCAAAATAGGCTTCGTCAATCACCACCAGAATTTTGGGGGGCAACTGCTTGAGCCATTCCCGTTCTTGAGCGGTTAATCCATTGCCCGTGGGGGAATTCGGATGCACCACAAACACCACGCGAATAGGTTCTTGCTGGATGAGTTCGTTCGCTTTCGATAGATGCATCTCAAACTGCTCGTTACGCCCCGCATCCCACACCGGAATCCCCAGCGTCCGCGCCAGGATTTTGTACATCGAAAACGTGGGTTCTGCAATTAAAATGCCAGCATTTTGACCAAGGCAGGTCGCAATCAGGACAGAGCGAATCAACTCGTCAGAACCGTTGCCAATCGTTAACCACTCGCCGGTGAGTTTGTTTTTGGGGTTGGCCCCTAGTTGTTCGCCCAAGTATTGCACCAATTCCTGTTTGAGTTCTGCGTGGGTGCTATCGGGGTAGCGATTGTTCTGAATATCTTGGCGGTAGAGCCACACCAGTTTTTCCTTGAGCGCCGGCGGCCAGTCCCAGGGCGATTCATTCCCATCTAGCCAGTCGGTTCCTGCGTCCCGCGCCGGTGGGTGATAGACCGCTAAGTTGGCTAAGTCCGGTCGCAAACAGGGCAACATTTTGACCATTGGCTCCCAACGGTTGCTTTATCCTAGCGCTTTGCCGGCCCATTATCCCATCCGCAACGGTAACTCTCGTTCCTGTACGGCTTCAGCCGCATAGCGAAGTGCTTCCCGAATGTCTTCCTGTTCCAGGTCGGGGTAAGCTGCCAGGATTTCTGGGGCGCTGAGACCTTCAGCCAGCATACCCACTACAGTCGCTACGGGAATGCGCAACCCCCGAATACAGGGCACACCACCCATTTGTTCAGGATCAACGGTAATGCGTGAGTACTTCATAGCCCTGTTTTTTTTTACTAGCCCTGTGATTGACTCTCCCCCTGACAATGACCATAACAAACATTCGCAACGACCCAGCGCAGGGGTGTATTGTCGTTTTTGATGATACGCGCATCCGTTTGGGAAGACTGCCTTAATCGGTTGAAACCGTTTCCCTACACCTGCCACGCTGTTAAGATATGTAAAAAAGTTGACCGGGCGAGAGCGAACCTATGGCGCAAGCGATTTGGGAAGGGGTTGTGCTAGCCGACAGCGACCGCTACGAAGTCGTGGAGGGCAATGTGTATTTCCCGCCGGAAGCGTTGAAGATGGAGTATTTTCGTCCCAGTGCCACCCAGACCACCTGCGGCTGGAAGGGCGTTGCCCATTACTACACCATCGTCGTCAACGGCAAGGAGAATCCCGATGCAGCCTGGTATTACCCTGACCCGAAACCAGCAGCCCAACATATCAAGGGCTACGTGGCCTTTTGGCGAGGGGTGCAAGTGAAACGGTAAATCTGCCTAATGGTTTGGAGGATTGAGTATGCTTATGGAGACGTAGAGCAGTTTATTCTGGAGTTACCACCAGGGTTGGCAGCCAGATACTTGTGATTGACGGACTTGATGCTTGAGTTTAGCCCTGATTTGGGTATGCCTCATACCAAGGCGCTCGGTAACGGTTTGTTTGAACTTCGGTTAAAAGGCCAAGAAGGCATTGCTCGTTTGTTTTACTGTACCCCAACTGGTCAACGAATTGTTATGCTACACGGCTACATTAAGAAGGCACAAAAGATTCCACTTCGAGTACTTAAAATGGCTAGAAGATGCATGTTGGAGGGAAGAACCGTAGACCACACTGAACTCAAAGCTAGGCTTCTGACTAAGCCGAAAACACGCTCTATCTATGAAGACTTAGCAGATGAATTTGATCTGCTCCGTCAAGTATTAGCAGTTAGACGCGGAGCCCGACTGACTCAGACTCAAGTCGCAGAGCGGATGGAAATGAAACCGGCTGCTATTGCCCGCCTAGAGTCAGCACTTGTCACGGGCAAACCATCACCGTCACTGGCTACCTTGCGTCGCTATGCTAAGGTGCTAGGATATAAGCTGGAAATCAGGTTGACTCAACCCCAAGGCGATGTATCTTCCCGCCGGTCTGTTCATTCGCTAAGCTGAAACTGTGTTTGGGAGTGGAGAACGATGGCGACCGAAATCCTGGAAAAACCAAAAACCAGTCAAGAACGCAAGCACGCACCCAAGTACAAAGTTCTGCTCCACAACGACGACCACAATACCATGGAGTACGTGGTGGAGTGCTTGATGAAGGTGGTGCCAAGTCTCTCCTGGGTGGAAGCGGTCAACATCATGCTAGAGGCCCACAATACGGGTGTTGCTCTGGTTATTGTTTGCCCCTTGGAACCGGCGGAATTTTACTGCGAAGGGCTGCGGCGCAAGGGCCTAACCAGCACCATTGAACCCGAATGCTAAGCTGGCTGACGGCTGTCCCCTTTCTGGGCCGGTTGCTGGCATTTGTCCTGCTACTTCTGCTGGTTTGGTTGCCGGTGGTGGCTGCTCTTTGGCCATTCCTGCAGGGCAACACGCCCATCCGCTCTATAGCAACTGGCATTCTTTATCTGGAATTTGTCGGTATGTTGTACCTGTGGGGCCGAGCAGTCCGAGACGAAAAGCGCCCCTGGGTCATGTATGGCCTGCAACTGAACCGGCGGTGGTGGCAAGAGGCGCTGGCGGGTTGGACAATGGCCCTAGGGGCGTTATTGGGATTGCTGGCATTGCAGGCATCCTGGGGATGGTTGGACTGGCAAGCGGCGCCCCCTTCATCCGTTGTTCTACAAGGGATGGGCTTGGGACTTGGGGTAGCCCTAGCAGAAGAACTGTTGTTTCGGGGCTGGCTGTGGCAGGAACTGCAACTAGATTACGGGGTCACCGTGGCCGTTTGGGCAAGTAGTGGACTGTTTGCACTGGCGCATTTTTTTCATCCCCCCGAGGTACTGCTGCAAATCTGGCCGCAATTTCCGGGTTTGTGGGTCCTGGGATTGGCGCTGGCGTGGGGACGCCTGGCCTGTGCCGGCCGATTAAGTTGGCCAGTGGGCTTTCACGCAGGTCTGGTAACAGCCTACTACTGGGTGCGAGTGGGGCATTGGCTCGTGGTGAATCCGGAGTTGCCGGCCTGGTTGACGGCGCTGGAGACGAATCCGCTGGCAAGTCCCCTGGGATTTACGGCGATGTTAGTCGTGGCGCTTGTCACGCGCTGGTGGTGGGTACGCCAGGTGAATGCGTAAAGGCCAATGGCTGGCAATTCTCAGCAGCGTGGCTGTCATTGCAGGCTGTCAGCCCCAAGTTGTAGAAGTAAAAGACGGTTTTGAGACCGTAACGCTCCCAGGTCAGGCTGGGGGACCAGTGGACAGCGAGATTTGTGGTTACATCGCTCAGCGTCCCAATCACGAGTTGCATTTGCCCCAGGCGATAGATTACTTAAAAATCCAGGTGAACAGCGCCGCTCCCGTCACCCTATTCATCCAAGGCCCCGACGGGTCATTTTGCGCGACCGCCATCCAAGACCGTCCCCCCCAGATTGCTGGGTATTGGCTAGCAGGTAGGTACCAAGTTTTCGTAGGTACGCCAGCCACAGAAATATCTGCGCCGTATGAGCTGGTTATCACGGACGAACCATGAAGCGATACCTGCTCACAAAGAGACAACAAGTTCAGCCTGTTGCAGCCAAGCCGCTTCAGTTTGCCGGAGAGAAGAGACAAAGCAGGGGTGGGGCTTTGCTCTGCGACCCAAGGGCTTGATGCTGTAGTGCGTTGGAACGCCAGTAGCAGGGTATAGTGAATTGCTGTGTTCTTCGATGGCTGGAGGCACCGGTGACCGTTGCCGATTGGGTGGTCGTGGGGCTTTATCTGGTTGCTAGCTTGGGGTTGGGGCTGTACCTGGCGCAGCGCGGTAGTCAAAGCTTAGAAGAATTCTTTGTCTCAGGACGGGCGCTCCCCTGGTGGCTGGCGGGAACTAGCATGGCGGCGACCACGTTTTCGATTGATACGCCGTTGTACGTGTGCGGGTTGGTGGCCAAACGGGGGGTGGCAGGCAACTGGGAATGGTGGAGTTTTGCCTTTACCCATGTGGTGTTGATTTATCTTTTTGCGCGGCTATGGCGACGGGCAGAAATTATCACCGATGCGGAATTAACGGAATTGCGCTATGGGGGTCAACCGGCGGCGTTGCTCCGGGCGACTAAGGCCTTTTTGTTTGCCGTGCCGATCAATTGCATCGGTATGGGCTACGCACTCCTGGCAATGGTAAAGGTGGTGGACGCCTTGGACATTTGGAGCAGTTTGGGAATCGACCCTGGGCCAAATGGCAAGTTGTGGAGTGTGATAGGCATCAGCGTGCTGGTATTGGTCTATGCCGGTGTCGCTGGTTTGTGGGGCGTGGTGGTCACGGATTTATTCCAATTCGCCTTGGCGCTGGTGGGTGCAGTGATTGTCGCGGTAGCGGCGCTGCAACACGTGGGTGGCATGGGAAGGATTGTCGCCCATTTTCAAGGCACGGAAATGCTGCGACTGTGGCCTTGGGGTGAGCAGGTGGGGCTGTCGGCCAGTACGTTGTTTGCCTACGTGTTTGTGCAGTGGTGGGCGTTTCGGCGTAGCGATGGGGGCGGGGAATTTATCCAGCGGCTGGCGGCGACCCGAAACGAACGAGAAGCGGAACGGGCAGCCTGGTGGTTCAACTTGCTGCATTATGTAGTGCGCACCTGGCCTTGGGTGGTGGTGGCGCTGGCGGCCCGCATGCTCTACCCGGACTTAAGCGACCCAGAGTTGGGCTACCCCCGCCTGATGCGTGACTTTTTGCCGCCGGTGCTGCTGGGATTGGTGGTGGCGTCGCTATTAGCAGCGTTTATGAGTACGATGTCCACGTTGATCAACTGGGGGGCGTCCTACCTGACGTGCGACTTGTACCAGCGGTTTGTGCGGCCCCAAGCGAGTCAGGCGGAACTGGTGGGGGTGGGACGCATTGCCTCGGTGCTGATTACGGCGCTGGCGGGACTGGCGGCCTTTTACGCCCAGGAGGTCACCACCGTGTTTCGCCTGGTGATTGCCATGGGAACGGGGCCAGGTCTGGTGCTGATCCTGCGCTGGTTCTGGTGGCGGATTAATGCGGCAGCGGAATGGACGGCGATGGTGGCGGGCTTTTTCATCGGGCTGGGAACGACGGTGGTGCCGGTGATCCGAATCCCAGACTTTGGTTGGCGGTTGATGGTGACGACGGGTCTCACGGCGCTGGCCTGGCTGACCGTTATGTACTGCACTCCCCCAGAAAGCGAGGAAACCCTGAACGCCTTTTACCGACGGGTCCGGCCTGGGGGACCGGGATGGCGACGGCAACAACAGGCAACGGGTTTGCCACCTTTGCAGGATTTGGGCTGGGAAATCCAACGCACGCTAGCCGGGGTTGGACTGCTGCTGGGGGCGCTCCTGGGGGTGGGGGGATTCCTGCTCTGGCAACCCCTGGCGGGCTGGACCTGCTGGAGTCTGGCGGTACTGGCAGGCTGGTGGCTCCATCGTCTAAATCGCCGCGAGAAAGCAAGCCAAATGTAAAGAAACAATAGAATTTCTTAATGGGGATCAAAACAATTCTTTATTAAATTGATTAAAGATGCGCGATTCATCCAGGCATGAGTAAGAGCAGCATTGAACAGTTGCGGCGGTACGACCCTGAGGTCATTGCGGCGTATTACCGGTGGCGGCTCTGGCGGGTGTGGGGACGGCTGCTGCAAGTCGGTTGGGCGATGGCGCAGTTTGTTGCGGCGTTGGTGTGGGACCACCTCACTGGGCGGGAGGAACCCAATCGGCCCCAGCGGGCGGCCCAACTGCGGGAGTTGATTACTCGCCTGGGTCCCACCTTCATCAAAGTGGGGCAAGCCTTATCCACGCGACCGGATTTGGTGCGCCGGGACTATCTGGAAGAATTGACGTTGCTCCAGGACCAGTTGCCGTCGTTTCCCAATGCGGTGGCCTACCAGATCATCGAGAGCGAACTGGGGCGGCCTGTAGCGGATATCTATGAGGAACTCTCCCCAGAACCAGTGGCGGCGGCGAGTTTGGGACAGGTCTATCGGGGCCGCTTGCGCACGGGGGAAGAGGTGGCGGTCAAGGTCCAGCGACCGGGTTTGATTCCCATTCTCACCCTTGATCTCTACATCCTGCGGGAATTGGCCCATTTCCTACAGCCCTGGTTGCCCATTCACATGAAGGATGACTTGCGCTCGATTGTGGATGAGTTCGGGCGTAAATTGTTTGAGGAAATTGATTATTTGCATGAGGCTTGCAACGCGGAAAAATTTGCCGATAATTTCCGAGATGACCCGACGGTGAAAGTCCCCAAAATTTACTGGGCTTACACCAATCACCGGGTGCTGACGCTGGAGTGGATCCACGGCTATAAACTCACGGATGCCGACGTGGTGAAAAAAGCTGGGATTGAAATGCACGAATTTGTGCAAATTGGGGTGCGGGCTGGGTTGAAACAGTTGCTGGAATTTGGCTTTTTTCACGCTGATCCCCACCCAGGCAATTTGTTTCTCACCACCGACGGCAAGTTGGCCTATATTGACTTCGGCATGATGGACCAACTGACCCAGGAAGCCAAAGAGCAATTAGCCGATGCCCTGGTGCATTTGGTCAACAAGGACTACACAGAATTGGCCAGGGATTTTGTGCGGTTAGGTTTCTTGCCCCCCGATACGGACATTACCCCCATCGTGCCGGCCTTGGAGGCGGTTTGGCAAAAGGCTGTTGGGAGTCAATTGCGGGATTTTCGCTTCAAGCAGGCCACCGATGAATTTTCGGATTTGATGTATCGTTATCCGTTTCGGGTGCCAGCCCATTTTGCGCTGATCATTCGTTCGCTGGTCACCCAAGAAGGAATCGCCATGAGTTTGGATCCCGATTTCCGGATTGTGGATGCGGCCTATCCCTACGTGGCGCAGCGGTTGCTTACGGGTGAAACGCCCGCGTTCCGGCGGCGACTGATGGAGGTGCTATTCAAAGATAACCGGTTCCAGTGGCAACGGTTAGAAAGTCTGCTATCGGTGGCGCAACAGGCGGGCGATTTGGATTTGCGACCAGTTCTGGGACCGGCGTTGAGTTATTTGTTTTCGGAGGAAGGCCAGTTTTTGCGCACCCAGTTAATTTTGGCCTTGACAGAGGATGACCGGCTGCACCTGGCGGAAGTGGAACGGTTGTGGCGGTTGGTGCGGGGGCAACTGCGTCCCAAAGCCCTGTTAGAATTAGCATGGCAACAGCGGGAGGCGTTACTGCTCAAATTTGGGTGAAATCCATGCACAAAGCGGCGGCGATTGGCCTGGCGCTGTGGATGCTGGGGAGCGCTGGGTTCATGTCAGGACGAGCAGCACCTACGCCGCTTGTTGCCCAAGCCCGCTTGAGTAAAAGTCAAATTGCGGATGTCGCGGAAAAAATCACCGTTTTGATTCAAACACCAGCGGGGCACGGGTCGGGGACAATTGTGGGACGCAATGGAGATGTCTATACCGTTCTCACGGCCAAACACGTGATTGAGAGCATTCAACCGGGGGAAGAAGCCGATATTACTACCCACGACGGCAAGGTGTATCCCCTGAATCGGCAAGCCATCCAACCCCTGCCCAACGTGGATTTAGCGGTGGTGCAGTTTCGCAGTTCGGTCAATTATCCCCAAGCGAAATTGGGCAATGACCTGGCCATCAAACGGGGGATGACGGTGCATGTCGCGGGTTTTCCCTTACCGGGCCAGGCCATCACGAAACCGGTCTTGCAGTTCACCAGCGGCGATGTCACGGCCACGTCCGAAAACCTTTTGAAAGACGGTTACTCGCTCACCTACACCAACAACACGCTGCCAGGGATGAGCGGGGGTCCGGTACTCAACGAACAAGGCGAGGTGGTTGGGATTCATGGGCGCGCCGAAGGCCGCTATCAGTCCACGCAACAGGGGATGGTGGCGCTCAAATCCGGGTTTAATCTGGCGGTGCCGATTCGTACCTATGTCGCCTGGGTGAATAAACAACCGATTCGCATCCAAACCACGGCCACTACAGCTCAAGAACTCTTTATCTCTGCCGAGCGCAAGTTCAACGCTGGCGATATACAAGGGGCGCTGGCGGATTTGAACCAGTTGATCAAGCTGGAACCGAATTCGGCGTTGGCCTACATGAGCCGGGGGATCATCAAAGCCCTTGACCAGAAGGACTACGCCGGCGCCTTGGCCGATTACAACCAGGCTCTGAAACTCGACCCCAACAATGCTGACATTTACGGGAACCGGGCGTTTGCCAAGGCGGGACTGCGGGATTTTACAGGAGCCATGTCCGATGCCGACCAAGCCATTCGCCTGCGACCGAATTATGACCGGGCTTACATCGTACGGGGACTGGTGAAAAGTCAAATGAACGATTATGCCGGCGCTTTGGCTGATGCAACACGGGCGGTGGAATTGAACCCGAACTCGGCGGATGCGTGGTTAATGCGGGCGACAGCCTACGTGTACCTGAACCAGCCCCGCCGGGTTTTGGACGATGTCAACCGCGCGCTGGCTTTGAACCCTAGGGAGTCGTCCAGCTATGCGATCCGTTCGCTGGCCCGAGCCGCGTTGCAGGATGTCAAAGGGGCGCTCGAGGATGCGCAGCAGGCAGTTCTTTTGGACAACACCAGCGCGCTCGCGTTTACCGCCCGCAGTACGGCCCGTTTATTGATCCAGGACTACAGCGGCGCAATGGCTGATGCCGAGCGGGCGATGCAGTTGAACCCCGCGAATCCCGACAACTACTTCATGCGCGGGGCCGCCCGAGCTGGTCTGGGAGATGCGCGGGGAGCTTGTCAGGATTGGCAAACCGCCAGTCAACTAGGGAGCGCCGAAGCCCGCCAAATGCACCGACAATTCTGCTTTTGAACCGTTCTCAGGAAGTTGTAACAATTGTTCATAATACAAACGGGTGCGTTAACATATAGGGAAAACGATTCTGCTGTAAGGAGTAGGTCCGGTGAACAAGCGGTGGCGCAACGTAGGGCTTTACGTGCTGTTGGCGATTGTGGTGGTGGCGCTGGGGACTGCCTTTTTAGACCGTCGCCCGCAGGTGGAAGTGTGGCGCTACAGCCAATTCATTGACGCGGTGCAGGCGGGCCAGGTGGCCAAGGTGAGCATTACATCTGATCGGACGCAGGCGGAAGTGGTGCGCCAGGACGGGACGCGGGTGATGGTGAATTTGCCCAACGACCCGGATTTGATCAACATCCTGACAGACAAGAATGTGGATATTTCGGTGGTGCCCCGGCGCGAGGAGGGCTTTTGGTTCCGGGCCCTGAGCAGCTTGTTCTTGCCGGTGTTGTTGTTGCTGGGGTTGTTTTTCCTGCTGCGGCGGGCGCAAGCGGGTCCTGGCTCCCAGGCGATGAATTTTGGCAAGTCGCGGGCGCGGGTGCACATGGAACCCCAAACCCAAGTGACCTTTGCCGATGTGGCCGGGATTGACCAAGCCAAGCTAGAACTGGCGGAAGTGGTGGACTTTTTGAAGAATGCCGAGCGGTTTACAGCGGTGGGGGCCAAGATTCCCAAGGGCGTGTTGCTCGTTGGGCCGCCAGGAACAGGTAAAACCTTGCTGGCGCGAGCCGTGGCTGGGGAGGCCGGGGTGCCCTTCTTCAGTATTTCCGGCTCGGAATTCGTGGAGATGTTTGTAGGCGTCGGCGCGTCGCGGGTGCGGGACTTGTTTGAGCAGGCCAAGCAACACGCCCCCTGCATCGTGTTTATTGATGAAATTGACGCGGTGGGACGCCAGCGGGGGGCCGGTCTTGGCGGCGGCAACGACGAACGGGAGCAAACCCTGAACCAATTGTTGACGGAAATGGACGGGTTTGAAGGCAACAGCGGCATCATTATCATTGCGGCGACCAACCGGCCTGATGTTTTGGATGCGGCGTTATTGCGGCCTGGGCGGTTTGACCGGCAAGTGGTGGTGGACCGGCCCGACTACAAGGGACGCCTGGAGATTTTGCAAGTTCACGCGCGCGGCAAGGTGCTGGCCCCCGATGTGGATTTGGAAAAAATTGCTCGTCGCACACCGGGATTTACCGGCGCTGATTTGGCCAACCTGCTCAACGAAGCGGCGATCTTGGCGGCCCGGCGCAACCTGACCGAAATCTCCATGGATGAAATTAACGATGCGATTGACCGGATTTTGGCAGGGCCGGAGAAAAAAGACCGCGTGATGAGCGAGCGACGCAAGACTCTGGTGGCCTACCACGAAGCCGGCCATGCGCTGGTGGGGGCGCTGATGCCCGATTATGACCCGGTGCAAAAAATCAGCATTATTCCCCGGGGACGGGCGGGCGGCCTGACCTGGTTCACCCCCAACGAAGACCGGATGGATTCGGGTCTCTACAGCCGCAGCTACCTGGAAAACCAAATGGCCGTAGCGCTAGGGGGCCGGGTGGCGGAGGAAATTGTGTTCGGTCCGGACGAAGTGACCACCGGGGCGGCCAATGACCTGCAACAGGTGGCGCGGGTGGCCCGCCAGATGGTGATGCGCTTTGGTATGAGCGACCGGGTGGGGCAAGTGTCCTTGGGGCGCAGCCAGGGCGGCATGTTTCTAGGCCGGGAAATTGCCATGGAGCGGGACTTTTCCGAGGAAACGGCGGCCCTGATTGACGAGGAGGTGCGGGCGCTGGTGGACCGGGCCTACCAAAAAGCCAAGTACGTGCTCACCCACAACCGGGCCTTACTCGATAAACTGGCGCAAATGCTGGTGGAAAAAGAAACCGTGGACGCCGAGGAGTTGCAAGCCCTGATTGATAGCCACGATGTGGTCATGGCGCCCCTAGGCTAGAGTTCCCTTTTCGCAACAAAACTTTACAACAGTTAGGCGGCGAGGGGGACGCCAGGGCATGATGGAAAAGATTATTGGCTGCCTGTTCGAGGATTACCGATGACCCGTACATCCCCCCGCCCTACTCCGACCGACGTTGCTACGCCTGAACCCACCAACGGCGTTCCACTAGCGCCAACCGTTGTCCCGATGCCTACTCCTAGCAAACCGGCACGGGTGTGGGCGCAGCGAGTGGTGACCTTGGCGGCTTTGACCGGATTGGCGGGTGCGGTCGCTGGTGTGGCCACCTACAACGCGCTTTTACCATCCACATCAACGCCCCAAGTGGAGCAGAAAACCTGGGCTGGCGGTGCAGCAGCAACCGTGGGCTTGGTGCTGGGTTTGGCGGCGGCGGCCTTACTCGGGCAAGGGTTGACCCAACCAGCGTGGCTGCTGTTGCAGATGGTGCAGCGACTCCGGCGGGGGGATTGGCAGGCGCGGGTGTCTCTCCCGGATGAATGGGCGGGGGTGGGCCAGGAGTTGAATGCGCTGGCGGCCCAGTTGGAGCAGCTGACCGAGCAGCAGCAGTCGGAACGGGAACAGGCCAACCGGTTGCGGGAGTTGATCCAGCACCTGCGCCAGACCCACGACCCCCAAGCGCTGATGGACTTGGTGGTGCGGGAAGCGCGGCAGGTGTTACGCTGTGACCGGGTGGTAGTCTATCGCTTTGACGCCGACTGGGTGGGCACGGTGGTGGCCGAATCCGTTGGACGGGGTTGGGTCTCGGCGTTGCAGGAGAAAATTGACGACCCTTGTTTCCGGGGCGAGTACGTCACGCAGTACCAAGCCGGGCGCGTGCAGGCGGTGGCGGATATTTACCAGGCCGGTCTCCAGGATTGCCACGTGCGTATCTTGGAGCGGTTCCAGGTCAAGGCCAACCTGGTGACGCCGATTCTCGTCGAAGGGAAATTACTGGGGTTATTGATTGCCCACCAGTGCAGCGAACCCCGCGAGTGGACGGTGGGAGAGCAAGAATTTCTAGCGCAGGTGGCGTTGCAATTGGGAGTGGCGCTGGAGCAAGCGCAGTTGTGGCAAGCGCAACAGGTGCAGATGACCCAAGCCGCCCTGCTTAACCAAATGATCATAAGAATGCGGGAGTCCTTGGACCGCCAGACGATTTACAACACCACGGTGCGGGAACTGCGGCAAGCCCTGCAATCCGACCGGTGCGTGGTGTACTTGTTTGATGAAAAGTGGCAGGGGACGATTGTCGCTGAATCCGTCGCCAATGGTTTCCCTAGGGCGTTGGGAGCGCAGATTGATGACCCCTGTTTTGCCGAAGGGTATGTAGAGAAATACCGCCAGGGACGGGTACAGGCTACGCCCGATATTTATCAAGCCGGGTTAACGCCATGCCACTTGCAACAGCTCGAACCCTTCCAGGTGAAAGCCAATTTGGTGGCGCCGATTCTAGCGGAAGGAAAACTGTTGGGGTTGCTGATTAACCATCAGTGCCGTGGCCCGCGCCAGTGGCAGCCCCACGAAATCGAACTTGCTCGCCAAGTGGCCCTACAAATGGGGTTTGCGTTAGACCAAGCCATTGCCCTCGAGCGGCAAGCGCAGTTGCGGCGGGAGCAGGAAACCAAAGCCCACCTAGCGCAACTGCTCAACGACATCACCCTACGGATTCGCCAGTCCCTCGACCAACAAGCGATTTTCCAGACCACCGTGCAGCAGATGCGCGAAGCCCTTGAAAGCGACCGCTGTGTGGTGTATCTCTTCGACGAAAACTGGAAAGGCACGATTGTGGCGGAATCCGTAGCGCCAGGGTGGCCAAGAGCCTTGGGAGCGCAGATTGACGACCCCTGTTTTGCCCAGGGTTACATCGAGAAATACCAGCAAGGACGGGTACAAGCGACGCCAGATATTTACCGCGCCGGTTTGACAGAATGCCATTTACAGCAACTGGAGCCTTTTGCCGTCAAGGCCAATCTGGTCGCGCCCATTTTGCTGGGAAATAAACTCTTCGGTCTCCTGATTGCCCATCAGTGCAGCGGCCCGCGCCAGTGGCAAAGCGGCGAAATTGAGTTGATGAAACAGGTGGCGATCCAGGTGGGGTTTGCCCTCGACCAGGCCAACTTACTGGCGCAGCAAAAAGCTAAGGCCGAACAGGAGCAGTTGCTCAACCGGATCACTTCCAAAATTCGAGAGTCCCTCGAGCGCCAGACGATTTACGAAACCACGGTCTGGGAGGTCCGCCAGGCGCTCAAGTGCGACCGCTGTGTGGTGTGTTTGTTTGACGAAAACTGGCAAGGGACGGTGGTGGCGGAAGCCGTCACGCCGGGGTATCCCCCCGCCCTGGGCGCGCAAATTGCCGACCCCTGTTTTGCCAATCAGTACGTTGAGCCATACCGCGCCGGTCGGGTGAAAGCGACGCCGGATATATACAACGCCGGTTTAACCCCTTGTCACTTGCAGCAGTTAGAACCTTTCCAGGTCAAGGCCAATCTGGTCGCGCCGATTCTGCTGGGCAACAAACTCTTTGGCCTGTTGATTGCCCACCAGTGCGATGGCCCCCGCCAGTGGACAGAGTTGGAGATTGACCTGATGCGGCAGGTGGCGATTCAGGTGGGGTTTGCCCTCGACCAGGCGGTGGCGTTGGAAGAGCAAGCAGCCCTACGGCGGCAACAGGAAGCAGCGGCAGCCCAGGCGCAACGCATCAACGAAATCACCTCTAAAATTCGCCAGAGTTTACAGCGCTCGGCCATCTACAACGCCGCCGTCCAAGAAGTCCGTAAAGCCCTGCAAGCCGACCGGTGCATCGTCTATCTCTTTGACGACCAGTGGCAAGGGACGGTGGTGGCAGAAGCGGTGGCGGGTGGTTGGCCCAAAGCCCTAGGCGCCCAAATTCACGACCCCTGCTTTGCCGAAGGCTATGTGGAGAAATACCGCCAGGGACGGGTGCAGGCCACGCCCGATATTTATCAAGCGGGGTTGACGCCCTGTCACTTGCAGCAACTGGAACCCTTTGCGGTGAAGGCCAACCTCGTGGCGCCCATCCTGGCGGAAGGGAAATTGCTAGGGTTGCTGATTGCCCACCAGTGCAGTGGCCCGCGCCAGTGGAATGAACTGGACATTGACCTGATCCGGCAGGTGGCGATGCAAGTGGGGTTTGCCCTGGACCAGGCCATCTTGCTGGAACAGGTGGAACAGGCGCGGCAGCAGGCCGAAGCGGTCTCAGAAGAACAACGCCGGCAACGGGAAGCCCTTCAGGGACAACTAGCTCAATTCCTGGCGGACATCGAAGGCGCGTTCCAAGGCGATTTGACGGTACGGGCGCGGGTGACCTCCGGCGAAATGGGAACGGTGGCTGACTTTTTCAACGCCATCATCGAGAGCCTGCAACAACTGGTGCAGCAAGTGCAGGTGGCGGCCCAAGCGGTGGCAGATACCGCCCAACGCAGCGCTCCCCCGGTGAATGCCCTCTCATCGGAAGCGGCGCGGCAGGCGGAAGCCATCCAGGGCGCCTTGGCCCAAATTCAACAGATGGTGCAATCCATCCAGCAGGTGGCGGCCAATGCCCACAGCGCCGAATTGCAGGTGCAGCGGGCCAACGAAACCGTGCGCGAAGGGGACGAAGCCATGAACCGTACAGTGGCAGGAATTTCGGCGATTCGAGAGACGGTAGCAGCAACTGCCAAGAAAGTCAAACGTCTCGGCGAAGCCTCCCAAAAAATCTCGCGGGTGGTCAACCTGATCAGCAACTTTGCCGCCCAGACCAACCTGCTGGCGTTAAATGCAGCCATCGAGGCAGCGCGAGCGGGTGAAGAAGGGCGGGGGTTTGCGGTGGTCGCTGAAGAAGTCCGTTCGCTGGCCCAGCAGTCAGCCAATGCCACCCATGAAATCGAGCAACTGGTGGAGGAAATCCAGGCGGAAACCAACGAGGTGGTAGCAGCGATGGAGGCGGGAACTGAGCAGGTAGTTGCCGGAACCCAGTTGGTGGCTGAGGCGCGCCAGAAGTTGAGCCAAATTGTCGCCGCGACAGCCCAAATCAGTACTTTGGTGGCTGAAATTGCCCAGGCCGCCCAAGCCCAGTCGGAAACCTCGGCGGTGGTCAGTCGCACGATGCAGGACGTGGCCCGAATTGCCAACCACACCTCGCAGCAATCCGTTGCCGTAGCCGATTCCTTTACCCACCTGCTGGGGGTGGCGGCGGAACTCCAGAAAAACGTGGCCCAGTTCAAGGTGAGCTAGCTTGCAAGACGGGTCTCGCTGGTTAACCATTCCTGGGATTCGGATTATCAGCGGCGCCGTTGCGTTGGTACTTGCTCTGGTGTGGGTCACGCTGGGCGGCTGGTACTTCAGCGCTGGAGTGGCAGCCCTGGTGTTTTGGGGACAACGGGAGTATTTTGAACTGGCGCGACGCAAGGGCATTCTTCCAGCGACGAAAACCACCCTAGTTGTGAGTCAGATTTTGATTATCATCGCTACCATTGCGCCCGATTTAGCCGATGCCGTATTGCCGATTGGGGGCAGTTGGATTTGTTTTTACCTGCTCTTTCAGCCGAAATTGGCCACGATTGCCGACATTGCCACTTCCATCTTGGGGTTGTTTTATGGAGGTTATTTACCGAGTTTTTGGGTGCGATTGCGGGGGTTAGAGCAAAATACCTATAGCAATCTCCCGTTAATAGGTTTTTGGCCGGATGGCAGTGAATGGCCGCTAGGGTTAAAAGTGACCTTGCTGACTTTCGGATGTATCTGGGCGGCGGACATTGGGGCGTTCTTTTTTGGACAAGCGTTTGGCAAAACAAAACTCTCGGAAATTAGCCCGAAAAAAACCGTGGAAGGCGCAGTCTTTGGCGTGATAGCCAGTATTTGTGTGGGGACCCTCGGAGCAATGCAATTGACCTGGCCTTGGGGCTTGGGATTGGCGTTGGGTTTAATGACGGGAATCACGAGTTTACTGGGAGATTTGACAGAATCCATGATGAAACGGGATGCGGGCGTCAAAGATTCGGGACAATTCATTCCAGGACACGGGGGCATTTTGGACCGCGCCGATAGTTATGTGTTTACTGCTCCCCTGGCCTATTACTTTGTGACCTTGCTGGTGCCCCTGCTGGTCGGATGAGCAATTGACCCGATAAATGAATTGCTCCTGTGGCTATTGTTAATGTCTGGATTTGCACATCAGAGCCTAGCGATATGGAGATGGGTTGGGTGCGGGCGGCCAAGGGCGTCAATTGTATTTCATTAGGAGTAATAACCTCAACCCGAGTGATATATTGCTTGCCGTCCTGCATTAACCAATAGAGATTCTGGTCTTGAATCTGAAGTCGCTGGACTGTTCCCATCTGACCCGTCAATGCCTGTAGATAAGGTTGCAAGAACGTCTGAAGATAGGGCAAAGATTGATTGAGATTTTGTTCCGTGATAACTGCCTGAATTTTTACCGTGATTGGCTCGACAAAAGGGTCTCCTTGTTTACGGAAAAACGGCCAGTGAAATTGGATACGTTCAGCGCGGATATGGACCTGATGCAAATGGATATCGCGATAAATGACGTTGCGGGCGTTCACCTGCACCCAAGGCAGATAACCGGCTGACCAAACCGGCACGAGGTCGCCCAGCACCACCTCCAGATTTTCCGCTTGGGTCACTTGTTGTTGAATCCACCAGCGCAACAGGGCAGCCAGTGGACGCGCTAACCCTCGATTAGCGAGCAAAGGCACCAACTCCGTAAACACAATTGCGAGCGGCACAGTGGCTCATGATGGCCTGGATGCGAAAGGTCAAGGCCCGCCACGCGCCCCGGAAATTGCCCCAGCTAAACATCAACCACGCCAGAAGCATAGCGAGAAACGGCACCCAACCCAGGCGATGGCCTGTGACTAGACCCTGGACCTATAGCACAGCCGATGTCACGCAAAACAGCGACGTGTTAATTGCCAAAGCCCGCCGCGCCCGCTCATGTCTAGCCAACCGACTCATAAATCCCTGGGCGTTTTTTCTCAGCTCTATTAAAATCCGGGTGCAGGTGCGATGGCAAGGTGTGACCGTTGCGGGTTGTTTTACTAATTCCTAACCGGCAATTGCGCTTGTTACTGGGATGGCATTTGCAACAAGCTGGGTATCGTGTCACGCTCCTAGAAAGCCTCGCGCAAGGATATACCCAGGCGACCGTCGGCGCACTGTGGGTTTTGGATTTGGACTGGCCCCAGGCGTGGGACGATGGCTTGAAATTGACCCGGTGGTTGAGCCAGCAGCACCAAGGCCCCCTGTTCATCCTGTCGGCTCGCAATCAAGAGAGTGACATTGTCGCTGGGTTACAGGCGGGCGCTGATGACTATCTCGTGAAACCCTTCGGCTTGGCGCAATTCATGGCCCGGGTGCAGGCGCTGGTGCGACGGTGGCAACGGGGAACGCCAGTTTTGACCTGTGGAGATTTAACGCTGGATTTGCTGGCGCAACGGGGGTTTTACGGGGACCAGGAATTGGATTTAACGCCTCATGAATTTCGGTTACTGGCGCTACTGCTGCAAGCGCAGGGGGAAGTGGTGCCACGCCAGGTGTTACAGGAACGGCTGTGGGGACAGGCGACAGGACGCAGTTTGGACACCCACCTGCTCAGTTTGCGCAAGAAATTACCAGCCGGTATCGAGATTGGCACAGTGCATCGCCTCGGGTATCGGCTCGTGACCAGCGAACCGCAGCGGAACTAACCCCAGTCCTGTGCTAAGTTAAGGGAAATCCAGCGGCTCGATGGGGATGGACATCCGGCGTACGACTCTTGCTGTCTGGCTGGCGTTGGGGCCAGTCGCATTACCGGCGCGGGCCGATTCGCCGATTACATCTACTCCTATCGCCGATGCCTATCTGGATATTCCGTTGGTGCAAAAGGCGCGGGAAAAAGGCGTTTTAACACCGGAGATGGCCGAATTCTTATCCAATCCCCAGCATCCTGTGGACCACAAAGCCGCTCTAATTAACGCCTTATCCTGGCGCGTGGAAGGCAAACAAAATGCCCGCCTTTACGAGCAATTTCTGCGCACTCGTTATGGGGAATGGAACTTGTCTAAATTCACTCCCGATGAAGTGTTTGCCCTGGCGTATTTAACGGTGATGGATAACTACTTTCGACCCGAACGTGCCATGTCCCTGTTTGACCAGGCTCGTTTACGTAATCGGCACAGTTTAACGGTGGCTTTCATTCGGATTCTCAACCGACCGAGCGCAGATGGTGATGACCCAGCCAGGGGAGTGGTGTCGTGTCTGGCGTTTAGCCGATGAGACCCAGCGCAATCGCACCCTCAAAAACGATTTACGTCCCGCCGCCCGGCAGATTATCTTGGATTACATGGTTTTGTACCGAGAAAGTTGCCCGCGTTGAGATACGTCCATGCCCCGTCGCACCGATATTGAAAAAATCCTGCTGATTGGTTCCGGCCCCATCGTCATCGGTCAAGCCTGCGAATTTGATTACTCCGGCACGCAAGCCTGCAAAGCGCTACGGGAAGAAGGGTATCAGGTGGTGCTCGTGAACTCCAACCCGGCAACCATCATGACCGACCCAGACATGGCCGACCGCACCTACATCGAACCCTTGACCGCTGAAGTGCTGACCCAGGTGATTGCCCAGGAGCGACCCCAAGCCCTGTTGCCGACGATGGGGGGGCAAACGGCATTGAACCTGGCCGTGCGCTTGGCAAAAATGGGAGTGCTCGAGCAATACGGCGTAGAACTGATTGGGGCAAAACTCAGCGCCATCGAAAAAGCCGAAGACCGCCGGTTGTTCAAAGAAGCCATGCAAAAAATTGGGTTAAATGTGTGCCCATCAGGATTGGCCGAAAGTTGGGAAGAAGCGCAACAAATCGCCCAGCAAATTAACACTTATCCCTTAATTATTCGCCCGGCATTTACCTTGGGGGGGACTGGCGGTGGCATTGCCTATAACCAGGAAGAATTTGAACAAATTGCCCGCGCCGGTTTGGAAGCCAGTCCCGTCTCGCAAATTTTGATTGAACAATCCCTGCTGGGCTGGAAAGAATTTGAACTGGAAGTGATGCGGGATTTGGCCGACAACGTAGTGATTATTTGTTCGATTGAAAACGTGGACCCCATGGGTGTTCATACCGGCGATTCCATCACCGTTGCGCCAGCCCAAACCCTCACCGATAAGGAATACCAGCGCCTGCGCGATTACGCCATTCGGATCATTCGGGAAATTGGCGTCGAAACTGGCGGGTCGAACATCCAATTTGCCGTCAATCCCCAGAACGGCGACGTGATTGTCATTGAAATGAACCCCCGCGTTTCCCGCAGTTCGGCGCTAGCGTCAAAGGCCACGGGTTTTCCCATTGCGAAAATCGCTGCTAAATTGGCGGTCGGTTACACCTTACCGGAATTAACCAATGACATTACCAAAAAAACGCCTGCTTGCTTTGAACCCAGCATTGATTATGTCGTTACCAAAATCCCCCGGTTCACCTTTGAAAAATTCCCCGGCGCTGCGCCCCATCTCACGACGCAGATGAAATCTGTTGGGGAAGCCATGGCGATTGGCCGCACCTTTCAAGAGTCCTTCCAAAAAGCGATTCGTTCCCTCGAAACGGGGCGAGCGGGTTGGGGTTGTGACCGTTCGGAAGTCTTGCCAACCTTGGAGCAGGTGCGGGCCAATTTGCGCATCCCCAATCCCGACCGCATCTTCCACATCCGTCATGCGTTATTGCTTGGATTAACCGTCGAAGAAATCTACGAACTCACTGGCATTGACCCGTGGTTTTTACGAGAAATGGAAGACTTGCTCAACACCGAGCGCTATATGAAAATTACGCCGTTTGAGAAGATTACTCCCGAAGATTGGCGGTTGATTAAACAAAAGGGATTCAGTGACCGTCAAATTGCCTTTGCCACCCGCAAGACCGAAGCCGAAATTCGCGCCCATCGTCATCGCATTGGGCTACTTCCTGTGTATAAAACCGTGGACACCTGCGCCGCCGAATTTGAAGCCTACACCCCCTACCACTACTCCACCTATGAGCAGGAAACCGAAGTACGTCCGACTGATAAACCCAAAGTCGTGATTTTAGGGGGCGGCCCCAATCGGATTGGTCAAGGCATTGAATTTGATTACTGCTGTTGCCACGCCGCCTTCGCTCTCAAGGAACAGGGTTACGAAACCATCATGGTGAATTCCAACCCCGAGACTGTTTCAACAGACTATGACACCAGCGACCGCCTGTACTTTGAACCCCTGACCCTAGAAGATGTTCTGCATATTTTAGAAGCCGAAAAGCCCGTGGGTGTCATTGTCCAATTTGGCGGTCAAACCCCGTTGAAATTAGCCTTACCCTTATATCAGGCGTTGAACGAGCATCCCGAATTACCCACCCGTATTTGGGGAACATCACCTATCTCCATTGACATTGCCGAAGACCGAGAAAAATTCGAGCAAATTCTCCGCGAACTCAACATTCAACAACCCCCCAACGGCATTGCCCACAACGCACAAGAAGCCATCAAAATTGCCCAGCGTCTCGGTTACCCCGTGGTGGTACGTCCCAGCTACGTATTAGGCGGACGAGCCATGGAAATTGTCTATTCCGACAGCGAACTCGAACGTTACATGAAAACGGCTGTACAAGTGGAACCTGACCACCCAATTCTGGTGGATAAGTTTTTAGAAAATGCCATTGAAGTGGACGTGGATGCCCTGCGAGACCAGGACGGCACAGTGGTCATTGGCGGGATTTTAGAACATATTGAGCAGGCCGGGATTCACTCTGGCGATTCCGCGTGTGTGTTGCCTACGTATTCACTACCGGAAAACGTATTAACGCAAATTCGCACCTGGACCTATGCCTTAGCCGAACGATTGCAGGTCGTGGGCTTAATGAACATTCAATTTGCCATTCAAGGAGAACAAGTCTATATATTGGAAGCAAATCCACGCGCGTCTCGCACCGTACCTTTTATTGCGAAAGCGACCGGTGTACCCCTAGCCAAACTAGCAGCGCGGGTGATGGCAGGTGAGCGATTGGCTGATTTGGGATTTACCCAGGAAGTGATCCCCCCTTATTACTCCGTGAAAGAAGTTGTTTTACCATTTGAAAAATTCCCTGGCACGGATACAATTTTGGGGCCAGAAATGCGCTCGACGGGTGAAGTAATGGGCATTGCCACTGATTTTGGTCAAGCCTTTGCCAAATCCCAGATTGCGGCGGGTCAAAATTTGCCATTAAGCGGGCGAGTGTTTGCCTCCTTTAATGACCGTGACAAGGCCGGAGCGGTACCTATCATTCGGGAGTTAATAGAGCTAGGTTTTCAAATTGTAGCTACCCAGGGAACGCGCCAAATTCTCTTAAATCACGGCTTAACGGTTGACCATGTATTCAAACTGCATGAAGGTCGCCCCCATGTTATTGATTGGATTAAAAATGGCCAGATTCAACTTATTCTCAACACTCCTTCGGGGGAAGATGCCTACGCTGATGGACAGTTGATCCGCCGTACCGCTTTGGCGTACAAGATTCCCCTCGTCACGACACTGGCTGGCGCTCGGGCAACGGTTGCAGCGATTCGCGCCCTACAGCAGGGGATGTCTGCACCCAAAACGATTCAGGATTACTACCAGTTATTGCGCTAGTTCATGACAGACGTCCAGACATTTTTTCAACAATTACAACGCTTTGGTATCACGTTGGGTTTGGAGCGTATCCAGCAGTTACTCAGCCATCTCGGCCAACCCCATCAAAAAGTACCGGCGATTCACGTCACAGGCACAAACGGCAAGGGGTCGGTATGCGCGTATCTCGCCCATGTATTGACCGCCTGCGGTTATCGCACGGGCTTGTACATTTCTCCGCATCTGGTGCATTACCAAGAGCGAATTCAGATTAATGGGAAACCCATTCTTGAAACTGACTGGTGGCAGATTCTGTCCCAGATCAAACAAGTGGTAGAGACCTATCATCTCGCCATCACAGAATTTGAAGCCATTACGGCCTTGATGTGGGTTTATTTTGCTGAGCAACAGGTGGATATTGCCGTGATTGAAGTGGGGTTGGGGGGACGTCTAGATGCGACTAATGTGATAGAAAATCCCTTGGTCACAGTGATAACTTCTATTGGGTTCGATCATCAAGACCGGCTTGGTCCGACAGTTGCCGACATCGCCTGGGAAAAAGCGGGAATTCTTAAGCCCTATCGTCCCCTGGTGCGGGGGCCCGTACCACCCGACGCGGCAGCTGTCATTGACCATCGTGCGCGAGAACTGCATTGCCCGCTCGTTGTGGTCGAACCGCCAGCATCTCCCTCAGGAAATATCTTGTCTTTCCAAGGTGATGACTACTCAATCCCCCTGCTCGGTGAACATCAAAAGTTAAATGCAATGATTGCGCTAGAAGTTGTGAACCAATTGCGACAGCAGGGATGGTGTTTACCGGTGGCAAATGTGCAGTGGGGAATTGCGCATACCCGCTGGCCGGGCCGATTACAATGGGTGGATTGGCAGGGCCGACAAATTCTACTGGACGGGGCGCACAATCCTGAAGGCGCTGCAACCTTACGTCGTTACATTGACCAAGAGCACTTAGCACCGGTGCATTGGGTGATTGGATTACTAACCAGTAAAGACGCCAACGCAATTTTAGCAGCACTTTTACGTCCGAAGGACAGGGTGAGTTTTGTCCCGATTCCCGGTCACCGCTACCATGAACCGGCGATACTCTGTGATTTGAGCCAGCAAATTTGCCCAGGAGTCACGGCGCAGGCGTCTGATGCTATTCAAGATGCTTTGGCTGGGGTAATGGTCGGATATACACCGGTCATTTGCGGCTCATTGTATTTGATCGGACAAGTGCTCAAAGACATCGGGAGCCCCTCGTTTCAGCGATAATAGAAGAAAACCGGATAAACAACCATGGGTATCCGCATTTTACACCTATCAGATATTCACCTGGGAAGCGGCCAAGGTTATGGGCGGTTTAATCCGCAAACTGGTATCAACACACGAGTAGAAGATTTTTATCGGGCCTTGGAAACAGCGATTGATCAGGCGTTAGCTTTGCCCGTGGATGTGGTGTTGTTCACCGGAGACGCCTTTCCCGATGCAACGCCGCCTCCCCGGATTCAGGAATTGTTTGCTCGACAATTTTTGCGCTTGACGACTGCTGAAATTCCGGTGGTGATGCTGGTGGGCAATCACGACCAATACAAGCAAGGAGAAGGGGGGGCGTCGTTATCCATTTATCGAGCGCTGAATGTGCCTGGTGTCATTGTAGGGGAATCTTTAGCGACCTACACCTTGACCACTCCCAATGGACCCTTACAAATTGTTACCTTGCCCTGGATTACCCACTCCATGCTGCTGACCAAACCGGAGACACAAGGTTTGTCAATGGAACAGATTAACCAATTACTACTGACACGGCTGCGGGAAGCCCTCGAAGGAGAGATTCTTCTTTTGGACGCCAATATACCAGCCATCTTAGCAGCCCATCTGATGGTGGACCAGGCGATATTGGGAGCCGAACGATTTTTATCGCCAGGGAAAACGTTTACCGTGCCTTTGTCATTGTTGGCTCAGCCTTGTTTTCGCTATGTGGCCTTAGGGCATGTCCATCGCCATCAAGTGTTGTGCCAGGAACCGCCAGTGGTCTATGCCGGTAGTATTGAGCGCGTTGACTTTGGTGAAGAAAACGAAGCCAAAGGATATGTGCTTGTTGAGATTGAACCTACCGAAACGCGCTGGCAATTTTGTCCATTGCCCACTCGCCCCATGCACACCATCCAGGTGGATTTAACCCAGGCGAAAGACCCGCAAACCAAACTTCTAGACGCGGTAAAAAAAGCCCCAATTACTGATGCAATTGTGCGGGTGATTTATCGAATTCGTGCTGACCAAGTCACTCAGATCAATGAGAGAGAACTGCGGGAAGCGCTAGCCACAGCCCACTACGTCGCTTTGCAACCAGAAATTGTGACAGAACAACCCCGAAAACGAATTACAAATGTCGATCTCAGCCAGGTCTTAGACCCCATGACGGTCCTGGCGCAATACGTGGACGAAATGGAGCATCTCAAGCCCTTGAAAAAGGACTTATTACTAGCGGCGCAAGCCTTACTCCAGGGCACAGAACCGGACTGGTCGGCAACACCCGCAACTGAACAACTACCCCTGCAACTGGGCGAGATAACCCCGGTGAGCGAACGGTAAATCTACAACTTCAGCGGTTTTTCCATCCACCTGCACCATTAATCCAACGCCGCCCGCTTTGGTACGAATATATCCCAAACCTCGGTGTTCTTCCTGAAAAGAATGGGTGTAACTGGTCAATACGCCAACTTTTTCTTCACCCAGATAAATCGGGGTACCTGGTGTGGCTGGTGCGGTTAATTTCAGGCCCCACAACTGTTGTTTGACCCCCTGATAAGTGTTAAGTCGCGCCAGGGTTTCTTGCCCGATATAACACCCCTTCTGCAGGGACACGCAATGCCATAAACCCGCTTCAAAAGGATTGTAATCTTCCGTGAGTTCTGCACCAACCGCCGGTCGTCCTTGCTCAATTCGTAGCCATTCCCACGCCTGTTCACCCCAGGGAATCGCCCCCTGTTGCCTACACCATTGCCAAAAGTCAGTCGCCATTTCCACCGGCACAATGATTGTGTAACCAGGTGTGACTAATCCACTGCCAACTGCTATCCAAACGGGTGCGTTTTCCCAAGCGATGACAGTGTGATTGCCCAGCGGTTGAGCGGTTAAATCGGCGGCCCCCAATTGCGCGACCAGTTCGTGACTCCCTGGCCCAATCAGCGTAAACATGGCGGTGGCATCCGTGTGGTCAAGGACAGTTACGTGATCGGCAAAAAAGATGTATTTTTCGAGCCATTGGATAATGCGTTGCCGTTGCCCCGGCGAAATGACCAAACGAATCTGCTCCGGTTCAATGTAGGCGCTTACCAAATCAATGGTACGGGCGGTGGATGTCACGAAAACCGTGTCGCAACCTTGACCAACGCTCAACTTCTGAATGTCATTGGTGCTCTGGTTGTGCAGGTAACGCATACGGTCAGCTCCCTGCAGCAATAACCGTCCCCAATGCGTACGGTCGAACAAAATGACGCCGGTTTCTAACTGGTTGCGTGTATTGATTTCTTGACCAAATATCCAGGGGAAACCGTCCGGGTGAAATTGGGCGCCGGTTGATGCTTGTGCTTGACGTAATGTTGCCAGCGACATGGTCATCAGTTTGGCGATTCGGGAACTTCTACAGCTTCAACATCTACCGTACCGGGGGGCGTCAAACGTTGAAATTTACCGCCGCTGACTTGCAATCGTTCACCACAGTTGGGGCAGCGGGTTTGGGTCTGGTTCCACCCCTGGAGTGACGTGCCACAGACGGGGCAGGGACCGACCGCGATTTGCCGGCGCACCCACCAGCGCAATCCCCATAGCACCAGGGGCGGCGCGATCACTAGAAATAGCAGGAAGGCTGACAACCCCTGCGCTAGGCCCTGGAGTCCGATATTGCTCAGTACCGCCAGAAGCAAGAGCCAGCCCAGCCAAAATCGCCACCCGTTGTTCACCCGTCTCTCCCAGACCGTACAATCTAGCTAGCGTTGATTGTTTTTATAGTAGTGTATGACCCACCCGACCGATCAGCAAACCTTGGCCCGCTGGCTGGCTGCTGATTTTAGTAACCAGGCCCAGGCGTTTGAGAACCCGCCCTTTTTTGCCCATATCCGGGTGTGTATGCGTCCTTTGCCCTGGTCGCTGCTGGACGGGTTGAGTCTGTATGTGGAACAAGCCTACGACTATGAATTGCACCGGCCCTATCGGGTGCGCGTACTTAAAATCATCACCGTCAATGACCATTTAGAAATCGAAAATTACGTGGTACGAGATGAAGCAGCATTTTACGGTGCGTCTCGGCAAAAAGACCGGTTACAAGCGCTCACCCGTGAACACCTGACCCGCTTGCCTGGTTGCAATATGATTGTCACCTGGGATGGTCATAGTTTTCATGGCAAGGTGGAACCGGGTAAATGTTGCTGGGTCGAACGGCGTGGCAAACGCACGTACTTGGATAGCGAATTTGTGATCAATGCCCAGCAATTTCTGAGTTGGGACCGGGGTCGTGACCCAGAAACCGATGTCCAGGTGTGGGGCGCTGTCGCGGGGCCATTTGAATTTACACGGGTGCAAAGTTTTGCGGAAGAAGTGCCTAGATTACCCTATTGAAAACCGGCGTTCTGGCACCACAATATAACCCGTTTCTTCGTTCCCCAAAACCTGGTTTTTCTGCGGTCCCCAGTACCACCAGTACGCCGCTACATAGGCACACACCAACGCATCCAACTGGTCTTCCACCACCTTCAAGGATGAACCGTTTAGGGGAATCGCCGGCAATTCGGTCAGGACTAAAGGGGGTTCCGCCTGTTGGAGTTGCCATAGCAAATCCCGTAGCTTGGCTAATTCCTGTCGTCGTTCGGTTAAGGCTCCCTTTTTGTACTTGAGAATGCGCGGCAAGTTAAATAAATGCACCACCGCCGGATGGGGAAAAACCTCGATTTGCCAGCGGTCAGGGGAACGGGGTTGGATGTCAACGCCGTGGCGAAATTGCCGCGCCAACAACGCTTGCCCAAATCCCACCGTGCGCTGGGCAAAGGGACGCCCCTGGTTTGCTGGATAACATCCCGCATGATAACTGCGAAAGTATTGATGCGTTAACCGGTCGGGCAGGCGCATCCCCGTTGGATTGGGAATGATAGTCGGCGCATCCACCGCAATCCCCGCCGGTTGCCCCACCGGTGCCCAGGTATCCACCCAGGCCAGGATGTCCGTTAGCAGCTGCCGCCGGTCCAAGTCCATTAGCGCCAGGGTTTGCCCGTCCCATGCCAAGCAGCAAAGCCCTGACGGCCCGCACGTCCAGCCCAGGTCAATGCCTAGGAAGCGCAACTAGGCGACCCCTTCAATCCGGTCTTCGATGTCCTGGTAAAGCTGTTGGAGCAGTTGGATGTTGGCTTCACTGGTTTGCCAGTAACCCCGCCCATGCACTTCCAACAGCGTGCCGACAATCCGCCGGAAAGAATGGGGGTTCAAGTTCATTAGCCGCTCCCGCATCTGGGGGTCGTTGATGTAAGTGTTGTGGGCTTCTTCGTAAATCCAGTTGTCCACCGCGCCCGCCGTCGCCGACCACCCCAGCGTGTTGTTCAGCCGCTTGGCAATCTCCCGCACCCCCTCATAGCCGTGCTTGAGCAAGCTCTCATACCACTTGGGGTTGAGCAACTTGGTCCGGGAATCCAGGCGCACCGTCTCGCTCAAACTCCGCACCCGCGCATCCGGCGTCGTGGTGTCAGCAATATACGCCTGGGGTTTTTTGCCATCGCTGCGTAAACTGGCCACCACCTTGGTCGGGTCGGAATCAAAGTAGTGGGACACATCGGTGAGCGAAATTTCCGACGAATCCAGATTCTGCAACGTCACATCCACCCGACGCAGGCTGCTTTGGAACAATTGCAGGTTTTGCTCCATCGTCCCCGGCGAATCGGCGTTAAACGCATAGGACTTGCGGGTTAAAAACATCTCCTGCAAATCCTTTTCCTGCTCCCAGGTGCTGTTTTCCACCGCCAGGTTGACATTGGCCGCGTAGGAACCCGACGCGTTGGAAAACACCCGTGTCGCCGCTTGCCGCAGGGGAATGTTTAACTCTTGGGCCTGCTCTAGGGCATGTTTGCGCACAAAATTCCACTCCAGGGGTTCTTCCGCCTCCGCCGCCAGTTTCACCGCCTGGTCAATCAAATACATCTGGTTCAGGAACAAGTCCCGGAAGACACCCGAGCAATTTACCACCACATCAATGCGGGGCCGGCCCAATTCCTCCAGCGGGATGAGCTGCAACCGGTTCATCCGTCCCAGGGCATCCGGCATGGGTTTGACGCCCACCAGCCAAAACACCTGGGCCAGGGATTCCCCGTAGGTCTTGATATTGTCCGTGCCCCACAGGGTGATGGCGATACTTTCTGGCCACGCGCCCCCAGCTTCCTGGCGATACCGCTCCAGCAGGCGGTCCACAATCACCCGCGCCTGGGCAATGGCCGCCGCCGTGGGAATGGATTGGGGGTCCAGGGCATGAATGTTTTTACCCGTCGGCAGCACCTCCGGCGTGCGGATGGGGTCTCCCCCTGGCCCCGGCGCAATGTACTCTCCTTCCAGCGCCCGCAACAAGGCCCCTAGCTCGTTGTCCGCTGTGATGAGTTCCAGGCATTGGGCCAAGTAATTCATCAACGGCTGCAACTGCACCTGCTCCAGTTGGGGGTAGTCTTTTTTCAGGAGTTGAAACCAGGGTTCTTGCGCCCCCAACCCAAAGAAATTGAACCGCGCCGTCCGGCCAATCCGTCCCTCCTGGTCCGTGACTGTTTCCACCAGCGTCGTAATCGCTTTTTGAGTGTCATTTTGCAGCTTGTCCAACAGCGCCACTGCCTCTAAATCCCCCCGTTGACTGCGCTGGTAGATGGCATCCAAATCCTGACCCAAACTGCGGGCGAGCGTGCGCGGCAAACTCTCTAACCCTTCCTCAGGACGGTCCACTTTCGCAATCGCCACCAGTGTCGCAATTGCTTCCTGGGCCGATGGCGGTTGACCAATCACGTGCAATCCAAACGGCAACAGGCGTGACTCGATGTCCATCAATTGCCGGTAAATTTTGCCCACCAATTCATCCCGCTGCTCGGGTGTCAATGCATCGCCACTGGTTTCTGGCAACGGCACATCCTGGTCCAAATTCACCAGGCAACATTGCTCCAGGATGCTGTTAATAATAGCGGCGCCCCGTCCCGTGTCTTTCAGTGTTTGGTAGGACGCAATCAAATCCTTTAACTCCCGCAACCCCTTGTACAAACCCGCCTGGTCCGCCGCCGGCGTCAGGTAACTAATCGTGGTGGCATACCCCCGCCGCTTGGCAATCGTCGCCTCCGATGGATTATTCGCCGCGTAGTAATAGAAATTGGGCAATTCCCCAATCAAATTGTCGGGATAACAATCGCCGGAGAGTCCCATCTGCTTGCCCGGCATAAACTCCAGCGAACCGTGCGTCCCAAAGTGCAACACCGCATCCGCTTGCCAGATGTGATTCAGGTAGGTGTAATAGGCAGCAAACCCATGGTGGGGCGATGCCGAACGGGAGAACAACAATCGCATCGGGTCCCCTTCATACCCAAACGTCGGTTGCACCCCGATAAATACATTTCCAAAATGCTTGCCGTAGATGAGCAAATGTTGTCCATCGCTGTTGAGATGGCCTGGCGGCGGCCCCCATTGCTCCGTAATGCGCTCGTGGTAGGGCGTCAATCGCTCGTATTCCGGCACCGGCATCCGGTAGGCAATGTTCAAATTGGGACTGCCCACCAGCGCTTGCCGGTCATGCAAAACTGCTTCCATTAATTCCTCGACGCTCGCGGGCATCTCATCCACAAAATACCCGTTATTTTTGAGCGCCTCTAACACCCGGTAAATTGAGCCAAAGACATCCAAATACGCCGCCGTCCCCACATTGCCTTTATCGGGCGGAAAACTGAAAACCGTAATCGCAATTTTCTTTTGACACTTGGGTTTGCGCCGCAGTTGCACCCAGCGCATCGCCCGTTTCGCCAGTAATTCCACCCGGTCTCGCAGGGCAATCGCCTTCCCAGTCGCTCCATCCCGGCCCGATAGGATAATCGGTTCAATCGCCCCGTCCAACTCGGGAATCGCCATTTGCAACGCCACTTGAATTGGGTGCAATCCCAAATCACTCGCCCGCCATTCCTCCGTCGTTTGAAACACCAAGGGCAACGCCACAATGTAGGGACGATTCAGTTTTTTGAGCGCTTCTACCGCTTTGGGATGGTCTTGCCGGGCCGGTCCCCCCACCAGTGCAAATCCGGTTAACGACACCACCACATCCACCAGCGGTTTTTGGGGTTGTTTGGGGTGATAAAAATAGGCTTCCACTGGCTTGGAAAAATCCAGTCCACCAGCAAACACCGGAATCACCCGCGCCCCCAAACACTCCAACTCCTGTACCATTGCCACGTAATGGGCGTCATCGCCGGTAATTAAATGGGTGCGCTGCAATACCAGACCCACCGTCGGCGCTAAAGAATCGCGCAATTCTTCGCCAATATCTGCCCGGTTTTCGTACCAGCGCAAGTAATCTGTTAACGACTCAAACATCTGGGGCGCCAGGGGATGCCAGATGCCCATATCGGGATAGGTCACCGGCTCTTGAAACGCCAATTTTTCCTCTACATGGGGCAGATATTTATCCGCCAGCATGAGTAGGAAATTGCGCAGGTTTTCTTTCGACCCACCCAACCAATACTGAAAACTCAACATGAAATTGCGGGCATCTTGAGCCTTATCAATGGGCAGGTATTTTAAGATTTTGGGCAGGGTTTGCAATAACTTGAGCATTCCCTCCTGGAACGATGCACCCCCGGCCTCTTTGCGCTTGCGCATGAACTGGGCAATGGCACTCTTGGATTGACCCAACTGCGCCATGGAAAACGTCCCCAGCTTGTTCAAGCGCATCACCTCTGGCAGGGACGGAAACACGACAATCGCGTGCAACTTATCTCGGTACGGTGTGACCGCTTGGACAATCTTTTGCGCCAAATCTTCGACAAAAATCAACGACGCAATAAACACGTCCGCCTGGGCAATATCCGCTTGGAATTGCTGATAGTTCTCTGGTGAGCGCAATTCTTCAATCAAATATCCCCGCAATTCCACCGCTAAATTTCCCGGTTGCGTATTGATTTCCCGCGCCGCCGCCGTCAATGTGCTTTGATACTGCGGTTCCAATACCACATACACCACCCGCATCACGGTGCGATTTTCCACATTTTCAGGCTGCAATTGACGGATCGCCGGCTTGACGTAGGTGAACATAAGCTCGCTGTCACACAAACGGTCTATGAGTATTCTTACCGAAAACGCCCCACGCCGGCGGCCCCTGCACCCCCACCTGCAATAATTCGATACGTTGCTTAATTTTAGGATAGACTTCTTGCGCTGTGGTACGTTTTCTGATAAGGAAGCAGAGAAAAACTGGGGACGGGGCTGTAATAGTTAGGTCACCTTATACGTGTCATTCCCCAAGTCGCAGGCCGAAGCCCTGGAGCAAGAGCCAAGAGATGACCTAGCCAAAATCACGTGGCCTCAGGGAATCCCCGCACTCATCGCCAGCATCCGTTCTAGGGGCACCAGGGCTTTCTGACGGATGTCTTCCGGCACGGTGATTTCCGGTTGGCGGTCCCGCAGCGCCAGATAGACTTTTTCCAGGGTGTTCAAGCGCATGTAGGGACATTGATTGCACGCGCAACCGTTGGTGGCCGGCGCCGGAATGAACACCTTGTCAGGAGCAGCTTTTTGCATCTGGTGAATGATGCCCGGTTCGGTCACCACGATGAATTCCCGAGCGTCGCTGCGCTGGACGTATTTGAGCAGGCCGGTGGTGGATGCGATGTAATCCGCCATTTCTAAAACCGGGGCTTCGCATTCGGGGTGGGCAATGATTTGCGCGTGGGGATAGCGCACCTTCAGCTTCACCAATTCCTGATAAGAAAACGTCTCGTGGACGATGCAACTGCCTGGCCAGAGCACCATTTCCCGCCCGGTTTGCTTCATGACATAGCGCCCCAAGTTTTGGTCTGGCGCAAAAATGATTGGCTGTTCGGGGGGAATCTGCTGGACAATGGCGACCGCGTTGGAACTGGTGCAAATAATATCGCTCATGGCTTTGATGGCCGCCGAGCAGTTGATGTAGGAAATCACCAGGTGGTCGGGATACTGGGCCTTGAACGCAGCGAAGGCATCAGGGGGACAACTATCCGCTAGCGAGCAACCGGCGGCCAAATCTGGCAACAACACCAACTTATCGGGGTTGAGAATCTTCGCCGTTTCCGCCATGAAATGCACGCCGGCAAATAAAATGACATCGGCGTTGGTCTGGGCTGCTTGCCGAGATAACCCTAGCGAATCCCCCACGTAGTCGGCGACGTCCTGCACCTGGGAATCCTGGTAATAATGCGCTAAAATGACGGCGTTTAACTCCTGCTTGAGCGCCTGAATCGCCCCAACCAAATCCTTCGGCAGCGCCGTCTCCTGCACCGGCAAGAACATCGCCCTACTCCTGAGAGTTCTGTAACGCTTTGTTGTATTATAGTTGATTTTACCAAAATTAGAACCGGCGTGACAGGCGATACCAAACTCACAAATGCCGGTCGGATATTGTACCTTTAATGATCTAACGCTGACTGATGGCGCGGATGACGGGCACGGTGTACTTGGTGGGCGCAGGCCCGGGCGACCCGGGATTGCTCACCCTGAAGGGCAAAACGCTGCTGGAGCTGGCGGAGGTGGTAATTTACGATGCGCTGGTGAGTCCCCCGATCCTAGCGATGGTCAACCCTCAGGCGGAACGCATTTTTGTGGGCAAGTACCGGGGCTGGCACGCGTTACCCCAGGCGAAAATTAATGAGTTGCTGATTGCCAAGGCTCAGGAATACGCAACGGTGGTGCGGCTCAAGGCGGGCGACCCATTTATTTTTGGGCGCGGGGGTGAAGAAGTGGCGGCGCTGCGCCAGGCGGGCATTCCGGTGGAGGTTGTACCCGGGATTAGCGCAGGGTTTGCCTTGGGGTTGCCCTTGACCCACCGGCAATACAGTTCCAGCGTGGCCCTGGTGACGGGACACGAAGCGATTGAGAAAACGCGACCGGCGGTGAATTGGACCGCGTTGGCTCAAGGCGCGGATACGCTGGTGATTTACATGGGGATGCACCACTTGGCAGAAATTGCCCAGACGTTGATGGCGGCGGGGCGTCCAGCTACGACACCGGTCCAGGTGGTGCAGTGGGGAACTTGGCCTCAGGAGCGACGGGTGCAGGGAACGCTGGCAACCATTGCGGATGTCGTCACCCAAGCGGGAGTCGGAGCGCCAGCGATGATTGTGGTGGGTGAAGTGGCAGCGACGGAACCAGTATGATCTAGGGAAACGAGCCAGCAGGGGAATTCCAATGGAATTTTTCATTGTTCTGGTGATTGCTTTCATCATCATCACGCTGGCGATTCGCAATCTCTACTACATCTGCCAGCCGAATGAGGTGTTGATTTTTGCCGGTACAACGCGCTGGGTGCCGGCGTTGGGACGACGGGTGGGCTACCGGCTGGTCAAGGGGGGAAGCAGTTTACGAATGCCCCTGTTTGAGCGGGTGTTGCGCCTGGATTTGACCAATATGATTATTGAATTGAAGGTGGTGGGGGCCTATTCCAAGGGCGGGATTCCCCTGAAGGTCGAAGGCGTGGCCAATATCAAAATTGCTGGCGAAGAACCGATTATTCACAACGCCATTGAACGACTGCTTGGCAAAACCCGGGATGAGATTCAGCGCATCGCCAAAGAAACCCTGGAGGGCAATTTGCGGGGCGTGCTGGCAAGCTTAACCCCCCAGCAAGTCAATGAAGATAAATTGGCGTTTGTGCGCAGTCTCCAGGAGGAAGCGGAAGAGGATTTGGGGAAATTGGGCCTGGTGCTCGACACTTTGCAGATTCAAAACATTTCCGACGATGTGGGGTACCTGGACTCCCTCGGGCGCAAGCAACGCGCGGAACTGCTGCGAGACGCCCGGATCGCCGAAGCCCAAGCGCAAGCCCAAGCAGCCATCCAAGCCGCTGAAAACGCCCGTCTTACGACCTTTGCCAAGCTCGATGCCGAGATGGAGATTATCCAAGCGGAAGTCCAGCGGCGGATTCGGGATGCGGTCACGCGGCGGGAAGCCTTGGTGGCGGAGGTGCAGGCGGAAGTCGGAGCCCAATTGGCGCGCACCCAAGCCGATTTAGCGGTACAGCGAGAACGGATTACCCAGGTGCGCCAGCAACTCCAAGCGGATGTGATCGCGCCGGCGCAAGCGCGTTGTCAACAAGAGATGGAAGCAGCGCAAGCGGCGGCGGCTCAGATCGTTGAAGATGGGAAAGCGCTAGTGGAAGGGATGCGTCAGTTGGCGATGACGTGGCAACAGGCGGGCGCCCATGCGCGGCAAATTTTCCTGCTGCAGAAGCTGGCACCCCTGTTGCAGGCGCTGGCGGCGACGGTTCCTCCGGTGCAGGTGGAACGTGTGACAGTGCTCGACCCCGCCTCTGCAAGTAGTACAGCAGCCTGGTGGGAACAGGTACAGGCGGCGACCGGCATTGACCTGAAGCAACTGTTGCCCCAGAAGTCCCCCCCACCCGAATCATGACGGTTGCGCAGCAACATCCCTATCAATGGCTGGAACAGGCGCTGGTCACCATCCAGCGGGCGCACTGGCAACGGACGTTGAAACCCATCACTAGCCCGCCGGGACCTGTTGTTACCGTTGGGGAGCAACGAGTTTTGAACTTCGCCAGTAACGATTACTTGGGCTTGGCAGGCGATGAACGGCTAGTGCAAGCGGCGACCCAGGCGATGCAGCGTTATGGCGTGGGGGCGACCGGTTCGCGGCTGCTCAGCGGCCATCGGGATTTGCATCGGGAGTTGGAGCGGACGGTGGCCCAGTGGAAGGGCACGGAAGACGCGCTGGTGTTTAGCAGTGGCTATGCCGCCTGTCTCGGAACGATTGTGGCGCTGGTGGGACGGCCCGATGCCATTTTCCAGGACGCGTACAACCACAGTTGTCTGCAACAGGGGGCCAAGTTGAGCCAAGCCCAGGTGTACGCCTACCGGCACAACGACCTGGCGCATCTCCAGGAACTGCTGCAAACCCATCGCCCCGACCATCGCCGCGCTTTGATTACGACCGAAAGCCTGTTCAGCATGGACGGGGACTGTTGCCCGCTCCCGGAGTTGCTGGACTTGGCAGAGCAGTGGGACTGCATGGTGCTGGTGGATGAAGCCCACGGTAACGGCGTGTTCGGCGAGCAGGGGGCTGGCTGGGTGCAGGCGACGGGGTGTCAAGACCGGCCTTTGGTACAGGTGGGCAACTTCAGCAAGGCGCTGGGGAGCATGGGGGGCTACGTCGCCGGTCATCACTCGTTGATAGCGTATCTACGGCACCGCGCGCCCACCTGGGTCTATAGCACGGGTCTTTCGATTCCCGATACGGCGGCAGCCTTAACCGCCATTGGCATCCTGCAGCAGGAACCCCAGCGGCAAGCCCAGCTCTGGCGGAATATCCACGACCTGCGAACGCGGTTGACCCAAGCGGGATTGCCCTTGCTGTCGCCCGTCCCGTCTCCGATTGTGTGCTTGCCCCTGCGAGATACCGAAACCGCCGCCCAGTTGGAACCTGCGCTTTTAGAAGCGGGCGTTTTGGCGGGCGTGGTGCGTCCCCCGACTGTTCCCACCAGCCGGTTGCGCCTATCGGTCACCAGCAGCCACACGCACGACCATCTTGCTGAATTAGTGAGTGTTCTCTGTCGATTTTCTGGGGTCTATGGCTGAAGCCGGTTACACCCTACCCGTATTTGCCTGCGCCAGTGCCGTCGCCGCCTGGCATTACCTGCGCACCCAGGAAATCCCAGACACGGTGCAATTGGATTTACTGAACCCACCGACGACAGCGGAAATTCCCATTGAACAGGTGGTGCCTTTGTCCAGGGGTGGGGCGCTGGCCATGACTCGTTCGCAACCTGGCGACAATCTGGACTTGACCCGCAACACGCCAGTGTGGGCGCTGGTCACCTGGGGCGAATCGGCTGACGAACCCTTGACCTTGGTTGGAGGCTACGGCGTGGGGTGGCACCGCGAGACTGGACAAGCCGCGATTTATCAGTATGCGCGCCGTCTCTTGACCCACCATCTCGCCAGCGACAAGCCCTTGCGTGTAGAAATCATCTTGCCCCAGGGCCGGCGCCTGGCGGAACGCACGTCCAATGCAGCGTTTGGTGTAGTGGAAGGGTTGGCTCTCCTGGGAACCAGCGGCATTGCCCATCCCGTAAGCGCGCCGGAACAACTAGAGCAATTTCGGGACGAACTGCGCCGGAAAGCACCCCAGGGGGAGGTCGTCTTTTGCATTGGGGAAAATGGTCTCGACCTGGCCCGCTCGTGGCACATTCCCGATGACTACCTGGTGAAAACGGGCAACTGGTTGGGGCCATTGCTGGTGGAAGCGTCACTGCTGGCTGTGCAAACCGTCACCCTACTTGGTTACCACGGCAAGCTCCTGAAACTCGCAGGCGGCATTTTCCACACCCACCACCATCTCGCCGATGCGCGTTTGGAAATTCTGGCGGCTTGCGCGTTACGGGCCGGTTTGCCGACGCCAGTGTTGCAAAAACTATTGACGCAACCGACGGTGGACGCCGCCATGCACTACCTGAACCAGGTGCAGCCGTTGCAGATGCGGGCGTTGTACGACATCATCCTGGCCCAAATCCGCCACCGCACCCAGAGCTACATCCACGCCCACGGCGGCCAACCCTTGGGATTGGAAGTCATCTTGTTCAACCGCGAGCGGCAAGTGGTGGCCCAGACGCCTGGGGCAAAGCGGTGGTTCAACCTGCGCTAAGATGCTGATCATCGCCACGGAGAGCCACCCATGACCAAAACCGTTGCCGAAGCCATGACGCCTGACCCGGTGGTGGTCTATCCCCAAACCCCGATTGAGGAGGCCATCCAAATCCTGGCGGAACGGGGGTTTAGCGGCCTACCCGTGGTCAATGAGCGGCATCAACTGGTCGGTGTCTTGTCCACCTTGGATATTCTCCACCGGCAAGAGGGGATTCGCCCGCCCCTTTATTTCTGGTTCATGGACGCCGTGATCTGGCTGGAAAACCCGCAGCATTATCGCCAGGAACTGCACAAAGTGTTAGGGCCGACGGTTGGCGATGTGATGACTCCCCATCCCATCAGCATTCATCCTGAAGAACCCCTGACGGTGGCGGCCCATAAAATGCACCAGCACAACGTCCGCCGCTTACCCGTGGTGAACTCGGAAAATCGGGTCGTGGGTATCCTGACGCGAGGGGATATTGTGCGCTGTTTAGCTGAGGAAATTGCCGCCGAGACCAATCCGTGACTGGTAGGAGCAAAGGGGAAACGCAATGGTTACCGTTGCTAAAAAGACCTACACCCCTGACGAATACTTTGCTTGGGAGTCGCAGGCGCAAATTCGTCACGAATACCGTCGTGGAGACATGATTCCCCTGCCTGGCGGCACGCCAACTCACAATGAAATCATGCGGATGTTGGTGTTTCTGCTAACTGCTAGTTTGCGACAGAAACCCTACTGTATTTTTGTGAGTGACCAACGGCTCTGGATTCCTGCGACCGACCAATACACCTATCCCGATGTGATGGTAACACCACGCCCCCCGGAATTAAGACCAGGTCGCACGGATACCGTCATGAATCCTATCTGCGTGGCCGAAATCCTTTCTGAATCAACGGAAGGCTATGACCGCGGCGACAAATTTAGCGCCTACCGAACCATTCCTACCTTCCAAGAATACCTTTTGATTGCGCAGGATAAAGTCCAGGTCGAACACTTTATCAAACAAACGCAGAACGAGTGGCTGTTCGAGGAATATAAGCATCTCTCGGATGTAGTCATGCTCAACTCGCTTGAGGTGCGTCTCTCCCTAGCAGAGCTGTACGAAACGGTTGAATTTTTAGAGAACTCCTAACGGGATGACACCCTGCGACTCTAAGGATGACCGGCTTGGTGATGGAGCGTTCCGTGAGAACCACATTAACCTACTTTGTCGTGACGGAACTGGGTGACGCACTTTGCCAGTCCAAACGTTATACTATCGGCTTAACGGTGGGTGGGGGTACGCGCCATGTGCGGCATTGTGGGTTATGTAGGGTTGCAATCAGCCTTAGGCATTCTCATGGAAGGCTTGCGCCGGCTGGAATATCGGGGCTACGACTCCGCGGGCATGGCGTGGCTCGACAATGGCGAAATTCACGTGTTACGGGCGGCGGGAAAACTGCACAACTTACAGGCGCAACTCCCGGCGACCCACAGCCATGTGGGGATTGGTCATACCCGCTGGGCCACCCACGGCAAACCCGAAGAGCGCAACGCCCATCCCCACGTGGATAACCAGCGGCGCGTCGCCGTTGTCCAAAACGGCATCATCGAAAACTACCGTGCGTTGCGAGACGAGTTGACTGCCCAGGGGTGCGTGTTTACGTCGGATACCGATACGGAGGTCATCCCCCATCTCGTGAGCCTGTATTTGCAGCAGGGCCACCCCTTCCTGGAAGCAATGCGCCTGGCGGTGTCGCGTTTAGAGGGAGCCTTTGCCATTGCGGCGATTGCGGCTGACGCCCCTGATGAAATTGTGCTGGCCCGGCAACAAGCGCCCCTGGTGGTGGGGTTAGGCCAGGGGGAATTTTTCTGCGCGTCCGATACCGCTGCTTTGATCAGCCATACGCAAGCCTTTCTGGCCCTGGAAAACGGGGAATTGGCCCGCCTGACGCCCCTAGGCGTGGAACTCTATACCTTTGCTGGGCAACGGGTGCAGCGCTATCCCCAACGGTTGACCTGGAGTCCCCTAGCGGTGGAAAAAGGCGGCTTCAAGCACTACATGCTCAAGGAAATCCACGAGCAACCGGCGGTGTTGCGCCAGGGGTTGGAGTCCCACCTGATTGAGGGGCAGATTGCCCTAGGGCCAGTGCAGGAGTTGTACGCGCAGGTCGAGCACATCCACATCGTCGCCTGCGGCACCAGTTGGCACGCGGGTTTGGTGGGGAAATATCTCCTAGAGCAGATTGCCCAGATTCCCACCCACGTGTACTACGCTTCGGAGTTTCGCTACGCCCCGCCCCCCTACCTACCCCGCACCTTGACCATTGGCGTCACCCAATCAGGCGAAACAGCGGACACGTTGGCGGCGCTCTCCCTGGTTGCCAGCCGCACCTTGACTGGTACGCCCTGGTTGCTCGGCATCACCAATCGGCCTGACAGCACCTTGGGACGGCTAGTGCCTTATCTAATTGACACACGGGCGGGCATTGAAATTGGCGTGGCGGCGACCAAAACCTTCACGGCCCAGGTGGTGGCGTTTTACCTGCTGGCTCTAGACATGGCCCACCAGCGCGGGATGATTGACCAGGAAAAGCTAGAACTCTATCTCGCCAACCTGCAGAAAATCCCCAACCATTTGGAATGGATATTGGAGACGCAAACGCCAGCGATTGAGCAACTAGCGCATCAGTTTCAAGACGTACACCATGTAATTTATTTAGGGCGGGGGATCAATTTCCCCATCGCGTTGGAAGGGGCGTTGAAATTAAAAGAAATCAGCTACATTCATGCCGAGGGATATCCCGCCGGTGAAATGAAACACGGCCCCATCGCGCTACTGGATAAAAACGTGCCCGTTGTGGCGATTGCCATGCCCGGAACGGTTTATGAAAAAACGATTAGTAATGTGCAAGAAGCGCGGGCGCGAGAAGCTCAAATTATCGGCGTGGGGACGGCGGCCAATTTGGAA